>CAZSPO010000210.1:0-6643 GCA_964608775.1 uncultured Chthoniobacterales bacterium
CGCCCCAGCGGAGTGGGGCGGCTACAGGAGGCGCAAGCGGCGGTCGGGGGCGCGGAAGCGCTGTAGCCACGGCACTCTGCTGCCGTGTCCGTGCCGGAGGGGGCGGAGCCCTCATTTTGGCGGCTTCGCCGCGTGGACGTGCCGAATTTTCTTGCGTTCCCCGCTTTGATTCTTTTGAATCTTTGCACGCTGCGCGAATGGCATCGGGGGTGCGCTGCTCCCCCCCCCCACCTCCAGAACATTCCTATGAAGCAGATTCGGAATCGGCATCCCGTCCGAGCCGCCAAACGGCTGAACTATCATCTCCACCGGCGCAAACGCCTCTATTGGGGATTTCTCACGGCCACCTTCTTCGCCATTGCCTGCGGAACCGGGGCTGCGGCCCTCGCTGTCTTGCTCCTTTTGGAAGGCATCACCGTTCCCGATACGGAGACGCTCTCTCCTCAGCGGTCCGCTTCCGAAACGCCTCCTTTGAGATCCGGCGAGAACGTGGAATTCCGCGTCATCGCCGCCTTGCCTGAATAGCCCCTGCTTTTCGTAAAACCAGTCGTGGGTGCTTGATTTTTTTGCACTCGGCTCTGTCGGTTAGGCGGTTGCGGATCGCAATGGATACGGCCCTGCCTGAACTTCGCGCCCTGCACAAAAATCTGCGGCGCAGCTTCTTTCTGGCTTTCTGAAACAGGGGGGAGACCCTGACAAATTCGCCACAATTCCTGACGCATGATAAAGGAATGGGATGCCCATGAAAATCACGGAGATTGAAATTATTGACGCCCAACTTGACGCGCAAAAATCTCGCGGTTGGAACCCCGCTTTTGTGGTGGTCCGCACCGACGAAGGCGTGGCTGGGATCGGGGAGATGGCTCCGGCTTACAGTCCTTCCATTCAAGCGGCCATTCGCCATCTCGCTGTGCACGGTCAGGATTTGATCGGCGTTGACCCGTTCCGCATTCAATCCGTAACGGGCGGGTTGCTTTCGACTGCGTTCGGCATGCCTAGCCTTGAGTGCGGCCATGTCGCCAGCGCGATTGACATGGCCCTCCACGATCTAAAAGGAAAAGCGCTTGGCATTCCGGCGATCGACCTTTTGGGAGGTCGGGTGCGCGATAGCATTCGCGTTTACGCCAACGGCTGGTGTTATAGAAAAGAAACGCCCATCGAATATGCCGAGGCGGCAAAAGGCGTCGTTGAAGCCGGATTCACCGCGATGAAATTCGATCCTTTTCGCTACGCGGAAGGGGGGGGCGATTGGGCCATCCAACGCGCCGGCCAAACACCCCGTTCGCGTTGGGTGCAGACCTCGCTACGCCGGCTCGAAGCGGTCCGAAGCGCCGTCGGGCCGGAGGTTGATATTTTGCTCGAGGCGCATGCGAAGTTTGATACGCCGACCGCTGAATATCTCGCGGATGCCTTTTCCGAGCTGGATCTCTATTGGTATGAAGAACCGACGCATTCGGCCAATGTCGCAATGATGAAGCGGGTGGCCGACGCCATCGCCATTCCCTTGGCCACGGGTGAACGGCTGGTCGGTCGGGATGCTTTTCGACCCTTCATCGAAGCCCAAGCCTGCTCGGTGGTGCAGCCCGATCTGGGAATGGCCGGCGGTCTGACTGAATGCCGGGCCATTGCCGAGCATGCGCAGCAATACGGCCTCTTCTTTGCTCCGCACAACGCCGGGGGCCCCGTCTGCACGGCTGCCTCCGTCCAACTCGACCTGGCCACCCCGAATTTCTTGATTCAAGAAACTTACCCTTTTCGTCCGCCTGAATACGACGACTTTGTTTTGGCAAAATACGAGGACCGGATTTGGGGCGGATTCCTCACCCCGCCTGACGCGCCAGGGCTCGGGGTGGAGCTGGATGAAGACCGCTTGAAGTCAGCCCCCCGGATCTTGATTCGGTAGCCTCGACAAATCCCCTCGCATCAGCCGCGTGGGAGAGAGGTGGGGGAGGGCAGGGGGAGGGAATTTTGATCGGCAGAAGCTCCGGCCTCGTGCACCGTGCCTGAGCGGGAGACAGAGGTCGGTTCCGGGTGTGATTCCGGGGTCGGTTCGGCGTCGGTCGGAGGGGAGAAATCGTCGGAGGTTGGGGGGGCCAGGGTCATCTGCTCCATCGACTGGGCCAATTCGGCTGCCAGCATTTTTTTGGAGCGGTCGAGAGCGAAGACAAAATGTTTACGGGACCCATTGGTGTGGAACAGGTGTAATTCTTCCAACAGGAAACGGGTTTCATGCCGCACCTTTCCCCCCGCCACGGGAATGGTGCGGAGGAGTGGGCTGAAGCGGGATTTGGATAAAAAATAGAGATGGTTCGCTTCCTCGGCGGACGCGACAAGGTAGCCGTTCACATTTCGCGGCAAGCCGGGGCCCCGTCGCGTGATCACCGGAGCCGCCCAACGGACGCGTTCCAAATCTGGGTTCATCAGACTGAAATGCGATTCATACCGGGCGGGCAACCGGAGTTCAGAAAGGGGGACATGTCGTTCGACCGCTCCCATCCGAATTTTTCGGAACAGGAGGAAAAGGGTGACCCGGATCGCCCGCCAGAGTTTGGGAAAAAGATAGAGGGTCAACGCCACCGCCACCACGCAGACAGCGATACCGATCACGGGATGGAAATAGAGGAGAGCCAGCCCGCCGACCACCGCGGCATCTTCCGAGAGGCTCACGCCGACGTTGGAGAAGGGCTCGGGGGAGGTGTTCACGAGCAGGCGGGTGGCTGATTTCGCGGCATGGGTGGTGAGGGCCACTGACCCGCCGAGCAGGCCGGCAATGACCGAAAAGACGGGGCTCGGTTCCCCGAGCACTTGGATCGAGATCAACGCGGCTCCGATCGGTCGGATCGCGGTATGCACGGCGTCCCAGGCGCTATCGACCCAGGGAACTTTGTCGGCGAAGAATTCGCAGAAATAGAAAATACCGGCGAGGATCACCACGGTCGGCTCGCCCAGCACAGCGAGCGATTCGTATTGAGGAGCCAGGGTGATCCATTGCTGTTGAATCGCCAGCCCCACCACAAAGACCGTCAAATAAAGATTGATACCGGCCAACGCAGAGAGGCCGAGTGCCATGGCGAGATGCTCGAGCACGTCCATAGAGGCAATATGAGCACGGTTTTGCCGGGTGTCATTTCCTTTGTGGGTTCAAGGCGCGCCTCTTTCCGCTTGGTTTCAAAGCGGACCAAGGGCATCTCGCGGACTTCCTTGCCGCAGGCGAATACTCGTTACACAGGGGGGCGTTGCGTCCGGTGTCATTGGATTACCCTAGCCAGAGGCCAATCGCATGGAGAGCCAAGCCGATTGCTCCTCCGACGAGGGTTCCGTTCAGGCGGACAAATTGGAGATCCGCGCCGATCTCCAATTCGAGTTGATCGGAAATTTTATCGGCGGGCCAGTCGTGAACGGTGTCGACGAGCAGAGTATGGACCGTTTCTCGATGAGCGAGGGCGGTGTCGACCAAGCGGGATTCGAGTAGGGCATCCCATTGGCCTCCCCACCCGGCTGGATCTCGCAACCGGTTGGCGGTGTCGGTGATGAGGCGGGTGGCGAGCTCGGTCAGGGGGTTTGCGAGCGGGGTTTCGCTGGCTTGGCGGAGGGTTTGGGAGGCGCGAGCGGCGAGGCTGGAGACGATTTCCTGCCAGGCAGGGCTGGCGAGCAGCCGATTTCGCCAGTCCGAGAGCGTGTCGTTCCAAGCGGGATCGGCGTGCCACTCGTGGGCGAGGCGCTTGAGTCGGCTCGCGACGGCTTGTCTCAGAGGATGCTGTGGATCGGTCTCCACTTCGCGCAGCACCTGGCCGGTTTTTTCCAGGACGCGTTCGGCGACATAAGCGGCGATGGTTTGTTTCGCACTTTTAAACCATTCCCCGGCGGCTTCCGCTGGGATCCGGAAGGCTCCGACCCTCAGCGGGATCTCCTCTGGCAAAGGAATTTCTTCCCGGATTTTGGCTTCCAAAAATGGGCGGTTCTCGGAGATCGCCGTGGCGATCAGGGGGAGGGTGGCGTGGATGAGCTCCTGCTGGGTGGCGGGTTCGAGGAGTGATTCAAGGAGGCGGGCCGCTGTGGGGCCGGGATGGACGCTACTGAGCACCCGCCCCGCGAAATCTTGGGCCAAACGGTCGAAGGTCTCCGGAGGGAGGCTCGCCGCGAGTTGCACGACGACTTCGGGAGCTCGGGTCGCCCAAGGCTCGCGCTGTTCCTCCAGCCAAGCGGCGGCAAACAGGGAGAGCCGACGGCCCGCCAACAAGCGGGTGAGGACGTTGCGTTCCCAAAAATGCCGCATGAAAAAGGCTCCGATCGCTTCGGCAATGCGGCCCTGATTGCGACGAACGATCGCGGTATGATAGAACGGGATGCCCATGGGATGGCGAAAAAGGGCCACCACAGCGAACCAGTCGGCTAAAGCTCCGATGAGGGCCGCCTCCCCGAATGCCCGCACCCATCCCCAGGCGGGATGTTCGGTTTCGAGAAGCCGCCCGACGATGAAGAGAAGGCCAGCCACGATAAGCGCCCCCAAGGCCACCCGGCGCCAGTGACGGAGTCGGAGACGTTTGGCGTCGTCGGGTTCCGGCATGGCTCGTGTTTGTTAAGGCTTCGGGGCCAGGGGTGCAAGGGCTGCGAAAAGCAAAGCCATCGGAGGGCGACTGATTTTTTAAATTAATCGGTCCGGCTGAGGCTTTCAATGTCCCCCAGCCGGATTTCCACCCCGTCGACTTCGAGCCGGATCGAATGGCGATCTCCTTCAATCCATAGTTCCTCGCCGGCGACGCGCAGGAGTCCGCGTAAGAGGGGGCCTTGTTTGAGCACGACTTCCACCCGGTGCTTGATGGGGAGACCGAGTTTCTGACACCAATCGCGGATGGTCTGCTCCCGGTCCTCCCGCCATTTGGCCGCTCCATCCGGGCCGTCTGTTCGGTCAAACGCGAACTCAAATTGATCGGACATTGCCTTTAAACCGCTTTCTGGCAGTCGGCTGCTTGGCGAGGATGGCCTTCAAGGAACGGGTCGCCGAGATCGCCGAGCCATTCTACCATTCGGTCGTGCAATTCGTCCATGCGTTCATCTTCTCCTTGGCCGGGATAAATCGGTCGTTCCTGGAATGGGTCCGCCTCTAAATCATAGAGCACCCGGTCGGTCCAACTTGGCAACGGTCGCATGAAACGGTCTGGATTATGGTATTGGCTCGCGGCGGAATGATCGATCACGATGTAACAATGGCGGTCGGTTCGCACCCCCCGCCAGAATCGCCCGACCTCTTCCGGATAGCCTTCGACTTCCACCAAGCCGTGGGGCGACCCGCAATTGTGCGACAGAAATTGGGGGTTTTCCACTTGCGCTACCTCACCGCGCAGGACGGGGGAGAGATCGCGTCCGTGCAATCCTTCGGGGGCCGGAGTGCCGGTCAGACTCAAAAGGGTCGGCAGCAAATCGACGGTTCCGAACAACGTTTTGTTGCGTTCCCCCGCCGGCACTTGGCCCGGCCAGCGAATCATCATAGGAATGCCGATGCTCTCTTCATACCAGACATCCTTGGTAAACATCCCGTGCGACCCGAGCATGTCCCCGTGGTCGGCCGTGAGCACCACGATCGTATCCTCGGCGAGTCCCATTTGCGCGAGCCCTTCCATGAGTCGGCCGAACTGGGTGTCCATCGATTCCACCGCCCCGAAGTATCCGGGTGCGCAATGGCGGTATTCCTCCGAAAAGGCCTGTGCATTGGGGCGCACCGGCAGGTCGGGGCGGCGATAGGGCGCTTCGAACGCTTCGGGAGCCTGGTAATGATAGGAGGGCGCGTGCCCGGCATAATTTCGCAATCGGTCGAACTGTCGTGCGACCCCTTTGTTCGGTCCATCATAGGGATAAGGATTCGTGGTATGGGGCGGCGACCAGGCTAGAAACAGACAGAATGGTTGGTCTGCCGGACGGATTTGGCCGTTGGCGTTGCGCAAATATTCGAGGGCCACATCGGTTTCCTCATCCACCTGCCAGATATCCGGTTGATCGGTGATTCGGCCATCGGTTTCCATGTTATAGGCCCGGAAATGACGGTGGTTACACCCGTGTGCATGCCAGAATTGAAAGCCAAGCCGACGCGGGCCGGGCGGGGTGAAAATGTTATAAATGTTAGCTTGATCACCTGGGAGAAAAGCGTCGAGATGCCATTTGCCAATGTAACCGGTGTGATACCCCTGGGCGCTCAACAAAGGGGCGAAGGTTGGTTCCTCGGCTGGGAACTGCAGCCAATTGTGCATCATGTTGAGGGCGAAGGCATGTTTGCCGGATAAAATCGTGGCTCGGCTTGGGGTGCAGATCGGGCTGACGGCTACGCCGTTTTCAAAGAGCATCCCTTCCGAGGCAAACTGGTCGAAACAAGGGGTCCGGACCGGGTCGGCTCCCATGCAGCCGAGGGATTGCCGACGCCATTGATCCGCGAAAACAAAGAGAAGATTGGGTTGCATAAGATGGAAACGAATCAGGTGAAAAACCGCTTTTATCGGCTGCCAGGCGTTTGTAGCAAGCAGAACCCTGGACCGCACACCAGCCTGGGTGCATCTCTCATAATTGCAATCGGGATAGGGGAGCGCCGTCTTCCAGGGTAGCGCCCCGCTCGCCGAGCGGTCGGGAGTCGGCGCACGATCCCCCCCAAAGG
>CAZSPO010000211.1:0-849 GCA_964608775.1 uncultured Chthoniobacterales bacterium
TCCCCAGCCCCGGCAATCCCAAACCGCCCCCCCACCGATTCGCCGGGTTCCAAGCCGCCAGGAGCGGCTGAGGACTTTTGAAGGGCCCCTTTCATCGTATCACTTTTCTGAAGACGACCTCTTCCGAGCAGCCTTCCCCGTTTCACGAATGGTGCCGAGCAGCCGGTAACTGGTGGGAGACGCCCCATACTGTTTTCGGAAAACTTTTGTGAAGTAACTGTGCGACGCAAATCCGCAAACTGCGGCAATTTCGGCCACGTTAAGCTGGGCAGATCCCCGCAGGAGTCCGGATGCGCAGGCAAGACGGCAAGCTTCAAGATGTTGTTGAAACGTTTGATTGGCAAACTGTTTGTAGAGCCGGGAGACGTGAGTGGGGTGGAGGTGAAATCGTCGTCCGATCATCGTGCGGTCCAAGGGAAGATGACAATGGGTCTCAACGTATTCCCGCACGATCCTCCAAGTATTCAACCCTTTGGAAACACGGACAGTGGGAGCGGATTCAAGCAGGAGAAGCAGCTCCCAAATGAGCATCGACGCCAAGGCCTGACGCTCATCCTCAGAGAATCGTCGGGCGACAACCCGGTCGAAAGTGCCCTGGAGCCAGGCTCCCGCCGGTTTGCGATGGGTGTGAACCATCAAAGGCAGGCCGGGGTTGATGCGATACCCAAACTGAATTTCGTCTGGACGGAGAGAGACACGAAAAAGAGAACAATCTGAAGAGCGCTCCATCGTGTGCCAGGTTTTGGGCGCAAAAAGAATCAGGTCCCGCTTCCGACTCCGGATTTCCTGCGGATGATCCGGGCTTGTCACGGCCACCTCTCCTCGAAGCACAAGAACCAGAAAGCGGTG
>CAZSPO010000211.1:859-6632 GCA_964608775.1 uncultured Chthoniobacterales bacterium
GGCGAAAAGCGGACTTCATCGGGCGACTGAAAATGGTCGCGTGCCACCACAGCGGTCAACTTCCCAACCGCCCCCGATTCTAGAGTTTTTCGAACGTGCGGAGCCAATTCAAAAGGGCCGGACGGACGTTCATCCCAATAGTTTGCTATGGAGGATTTAGGAATGTGCCATTTTTACCAGGAATGCTCCGATTCTGTGAACGCAAAATTCGTTCAAAGATGTCAAGATCGCAGGATGCCATCGCTAACCAGCCGCCAGCACCCCAACATTCTCTTTATCGCCGTCGATGATTTACGACCGGAAATTCATTGCTACGGAAAGAAAAAGCTAGTGACCCCGAACCTGGATCGACTGGCCGCGAGTGGCATGCGGTTTGATCGCGCTTATTGTCAGTTCCCACAATGCATGCCATCGCGCACCAGCCTTCTGAGTGGGGTGCGCCCCGAGCAATTTTGCACCTGGCATGAAGAACTCTGTCCGAACGGCGAACCCTCGCTTCCCCGCCACTTCAAGAATCAGGGCTACGAAACCATCTCGATTGGCAAAATCTCACATAAGAACACCGATGACCCCGAGGCCTGGAGCAAGCGACATGAGGAAACTTTCCGCGAGCAGCGCCAGGGCGGGGTCAATGGCTATTGTTCCGGCTATCAACTCTCGGAAAACATCGCGCGGATGTTAAACTACGGTCAACCAATGGAGGCGAATGAGAAAAGCCGCTTGTTGCCGAGTATTACAGAATGTGTGGATGCCCCCGATCAACGCTACCCGGATGGGATGATCGCGGATCTCGCTTGCGCCCACCTGAATCGCTTGGCGACGATCCCTCAGCCGTTCTTCCTCGCCCTCGGCTTCTACCGTCCACATCTGCCTTTCGCGATTCCAGAAAAATATTGGGCGCTCTATGACCGGGGCGAAGTCGACTTGGCCGCAAACCCATTCCTCCCCGAGGAGGCCATCGGGATTAGTCATCAATGGGATCTGCTCCACTACGGAGATCAGGAGATCGCCGAAACTTACTCCGACCTCGGTCACTACGATGAGACCACCTTCCCGGTGCTCAGTGAAGCGAAACAACGCGAACTCATACATGGATACTGGGCGAGCGTCAGCTTCATGGACGCGCAGCTCGGAAAAGTCCTGGATCAACTGGAAGCGACAGGCCAGGCGGATGAGACAATCATTCTCCTCTGGGGGGATAACGGCTTTCATCTGGGGGAACATCGGTTCTGGTCAAAAGTCACGCATTTCGAAGAATCCACCCGTGTTCCTCTGATTGCGAGCGTGCCAGGGCAGACCAGTGGCAACGCAACCTCCGCGCTGGTAGAGCTGGTCGATCTCTATCCGACGCTCTGCGAATTGGCGGGGCTACCAACACCCGGCCATTTGGAAGGGACAAGTTTTGTGCCAATTCTCCAAGAACCAGAACGCCCATGGAAAGAGGCCATTTTTTCTATCACCCACCGGGCTCGAACGATTCGGACAGCCGAATTCCGTCTAACTTCGTATGATAGCCAAACCGTTGAGAGTGATCGGCTGCACCTGCCGCGACCGGGCATTTTTCGCCCACACCTCCTGACCTTGGAGGGCCATGGCGATCTCGAATTGTTTGATCTAAAAAATGATCCCGCTGAAAACCACAACGTCGCACGTCAACCGGCTTATGGCGACAAGGCAGGAGAGCTGAAACAACAACTTGATGCGGGATGGAGACCGATCGCGAAGAAGCTGGCCTAAAAGGGGCGACATAAGCGGACTGATATTTTGAGCCATTGGGGCTAACATTGTGGAAAGAGTTCCAGTTGGGTTTCACTGATCGATGGTAGCCGGTAAACGCCGACTCCTCCGTCCATCACCAACGGTTCATGCCACGGGGCGTAGCCTGCCCGTCGATGGGCGACTTCGAACAGCCGTGCAATGCGTTCCGCTGCCGGACCGGTTCCCCGCATGCGGCTGCCGAACCGCGAGTCGCTTAGCTCGCCCGCCCGCGTTTCTTGGATGGCGGTGAGGACTTTCTCTGCTCGACCGGGGTAATGGCGCTTGAGCCAGTCGTGAAACAGGGTCCCAACTGCGTGCGGCAACCGGAGCAAGACCCAGCCGGCGTAAGAAGCCCCTGCTTCACGGGCGGCATCGAGCAGGGCGGGGATTTCGTGGTCGTTGAGGCCGGGAATGATCGGAGCGGTCATCACACCGGTCGGAATGCCAGCCTCGGAAAGCCGATGGATCGCATCGAGCCGGGCGCTGGGCAAGGAGGCGCGGGGTTCCAACCGCCGGGCCAGCACGGGGTCGAGGGTGGTCAACGAAATAGCCACTGCCGCCTGCCCTCGTGTCGCCATCCGCTCCAACAGATCAATATCGCGGGTGATGAGCCGGGATTTTGTAATGAGGCTAACCGGATGCCGGACCGATTCGAGCACTTCCAGGCAACGGCGAGTGAGTTCAAACCGCCGTTCGGCCGGTTGATAGCAATCGGTCACCCCGCTGAAAACCAATGGTTCACGCAACCGTTTTTTAAGAAGCTCAGCCCGCAACAGCTCGGGTGCCCGGGTTTTCACGAAAATAACCGATTCAAAATCGAGCCCGCTCGAATAGCCAAAATACTCATGGGTCGGTCTGGCATAACAATAGACGCAGCCATGTTCACACCCTCGGTAAGGATTGACGCTGTGGGTGAAGGGAATGTCGGGGCTGTCGTTTCGGGTGACCAAGGTTTGGGCGGAATCGACGAAGAAGCGGGTGCGGGGGTCGGGGCGTTCTTCGGGGGGCAGATTCTCGTCCCACTCGACCGCGATGGGGTGAAATCGGTTAGGCGGATTGAGGAGGGCTCCGCGGTCGGGCAAAGCGGTTAAGTTCACGCGAACACCCATCCGTCAAACCAAGGGAAAGCGCAACGGGAATTCATCCCCCCTCAACAACCCTGTCAATCGTGCAAAAAAAAGCATGACGGGGTTTTATGAATCCCAGGGGCTCACTCAGCGCCCCGGAAGTCGATCTCTTCGGTCAATTTCTTGAAGCATTCCGGGCAGATGCCATGGGTGAAATCGGCTCCGGTGTGGGTATGCAGATAGCTTTCGATTTGATGCCAATAATCCTGGTCGTCCCGCACCCGTTTGCAATAGCTACAGATGGGGAGCAAATCTTCCAGTTGCCGCACCTGGGTGAGGGCGGCCTCCAGATCGCGCACCCGGGCCTTAAGGGCGCGTTCGAGTTCCACCATCCGTTCGCCGACTTGGAGGCGGGCTCGAAGTTCGTTGGGATCGAACGGTTTTGTCACGTAATCGTCCGCCCCGGCGTTGAGCCCCGAGGCGATGTCTTCCTTCCCCCCTTTGGCGGTGAGCAGAATCAGGTAGGTGTAAGGACGGTCGGACTGGCTGCGGACCAATTGGCAGACTTGCACCCCATCCAGTTCTGGCATCATCCAATCCAGGATCGCGATGCCGGGGGCAGCTTCGGCCTGCAATGCCGACCAAGCAGCCGCCCCGTTCTCGGTGGCCACCACCTCATGCCCCCACTTCTCCAAATAGCGCACGAGCAGGCGGCGGGAGACAAAATCATCTTCGGCGATGAGCACACGCATAAACAGACGCATCCTCGGTCGGACCGGGGCGGGTTGCAACCATCAGGAATGGTTTCCCCGCTGGGGGTGCGGTCTTCTGGCGCTGGCATGGGTCAGACATTCCTTGAGAGGCGAGGGAAGTGTTGTCTTTCTCAGGCGCTTATTTTCAGAGAGTCACCCCCTGGCTTTGAATCCGACGCTTTTTTTCTCTGTCGCTTTTTTTTTCTCTTGCCGAAGCGGATAGGGGGATTCAAAGAACGATTTTTATGCCCAAAACTCTCCCCCGAATCGCGTTGATTGGCTGCGGCGGCAATATGCGCTGGCATGCCGGTCGGATCACCACGCAAAGAGAAGCGCAAATCGTTGCGCTCGTCGACCCCAGCGCCGAGGCCCGTCAACTGCTCGCGGAGAAGGCCGGGCTGCCTGATGCGGCGCAATACGACGATCACCGGACCATGCTGAAATCGGAGAAGCTGGATGCCGTCTTTATTTCAACGCCGCACGCCCACCATTATTTGCAGGTTCGGGATGCGTTAAAGGCCGGGCTGCATGTCGTGGTGGAAAAACCGCTCACCACCACTTCCGCCGATGCCGCCCGACTCCTGCGACTGGCCGAAAAGCAGGGGCTTTACCTGGTCGTCAGTTACCAGCGTTTGCAGCAGGCCGAGTATATGTATGCGGCGGAGTTGATCCGGAAAGGGGCGATCGGGGAGGTGTGTGGTGCCTCCTGTTTCATCACCCAGCGGTGGACTTTTAGCGGCTGGCGCGTCGTGCCCGAGCTCTCTGGGGGCGGGTTCATGTTTGATACGGGCAGTCATCTGATCGCCTCCACCCTCGACATGATTGGCGTCCGTCCCGTGCAAGTGCGGGCGACCGTCTCTCACTGCGGCATGGCCGTGGATTACCGTTCCGTGTTGGGGGTGGAATTTGAGAACGGAGCGATGGCGGGCCTGACCTTTCTGGGCAACGCCAAGCGGCACGAAGAAATCATTACCATCCATGGAACGGAGGGCGCGTTGAGCGTCCGTCAATCCCAATGGAAGCTGACCGAATTTTTCCTCAATAACGAACCGGTCACAGTGCCCGCCCGGGTGAAAGGCCGTGCTCCATCGAAAGTCCTCTTCGATTTTATGCGCAGCGGGGGGAAAAATTATACGCTGCCCTGGGTGGCCGTAGATACCATCCGGCTGACAGAAGCCGCCTATCGTTCAGCAGAGACCGGGGGGCCGGTTCGATTGAAGACCGTGCGGGTTTGATGCTTTGATTTGCCCCGATGCTGACCTCCTCTTTGATCACTGCCCAGGCGGCACCTGCGATGGATGGGGTTGAGCGGCCGGGGTTGGAATTTGTCCCGCTCCTGATCGTATTGGGGCTCGGCCTGCTCTTCGTCCTCTATTTGGTCCTGGCCAAGAGAAAGCTGAAGCCGCCCCCCACCCGGCCCGACCAGTCTTCCCGCAAACGCTGACCCGCCCGGCAATAAAACTTGGGCAGAGGCACCGGCTCAATCGGTCCGGCGTCAACTCCGGCGTATGACTTCTTGCAACGCTTCGGGATTGACGATTTCCATCGTCTCGTCACCGAAGCCAAGGGCCAACACCCCTTGCGATGTCATAAAACGAACCACCGAGTCGTCGAAGGCGATGCTCGCGATCATCGGCCATAACCGCAAACCGGCGTAGTCCGGGAAAAAGTCGCCGACCTCCGCTACGCGACTTTGGAATTCGCGCACCTTGTCGGGACCCACTTTGCTTTTAGCTTCACAGATCAGGAGGTCAGTTTCCCCGACTGCGAGCAGATCGAGCTCCATCAGACGACCGCGATCCTGGGGATGACTGCGTTTGATTCGAATCCCCTGAAGCTTCACTTCGCCTCCGCCGAAGACCTGGCCAGCGATCCGTTTCAGGTTGGGCCAGACCATATTTTCGATCATCAAACCTTGGGAATCTGTTACTTCAGCCAAGCGCCGGTTGAAATCCTTGCGTTCTTTTTCCCTTTGCTCCTTCTCTTCGGCCCATTTTTTCTCTGCCTGTTCGCGTTCTTCCGCCCATTTTTTCTCTGCAAGCTCGCGGTCCTCAGCCCGTTTCTTCTCTGCCTGTTCGCGTTCTTCCGCCCATTTCTTCTCCGCCAGCTCCCAATCCTCGGTCCTTTTTCTCTCTGCCAGCTCGCGTTCTTCCGCCCATTTCTTCTCCGCCAGCTCCCAATCCTCGGTCCTTTTTC
>CAZSPO010000212.1:0-6591 GCA_964608775.1 uncultured Chthoniobacterales bacterium
GGGGCGACCGGTTTTGCCGGGGATGAAGACAACGGGGAAATGGCGGCATGGTATTTGTTTGGAGCATTGGGATTCTACCCGTTTTGTCCGGGGGAGAGCCGGTATTTGCTGGGTAGCCCCTTGTTTGATCGCGCGATGCTCCGGTTCCCGTCAGGAGCCGAGGTGTTGATAGAGGCAGCCGATCAGGCTCCCGACCGGCCTTTTCTAACGACAGCTACCTGGAATGGCGAGCCGTTGCACGACCCCACGCTCTCACACGATCAGCTTGCTCGGGGTGGCCATTTTTTCTGCCGAATGGACTCAGCTCTCGGCTAGCCCTACAAATAAGCGTGTTGGAATCGATTGGTCTGACGATGTCTCTATATTGTAATTTCGGGGCAGTTGTCGGCTTGTCGTGACGCCTCATATGTCATAACGTCCGGTCATGATGGCAAAGCCTCGGTTTATTCGCCGATTTTTCGGAGTATTCCCTCCATTTGAATCGGATTTCCCTTCTGCAAGACATGGCTAACCCATCATGCCGCTGTTGAGCATGTGTTGTGGCTTTTAATCTCCGAAACAGAACGACGAAGGGGTCGCAGAACGACGAAGGGGTCGAACGTAGAATATAAACACTAACCTTAAACTGTGGGGCAGAAGATGAAAACACCTCTCATGAAAATTTTCCCAAATATTTAAATTCTACGTTTGACCCCATAATTGGTGCCTGTTTCATAAAACCAGTCGTGTTTGCTTGATCTTTTTCGTTCAGGCGGTCACGTCTCACAGGCAAGTACGCTCCCGCCTGAACTTCGCGCTCTGCACAAAATCTGCGGCGCAATCCCATTCCTGTTTTTGTGAAACAGTTAGCTTAAGCAATGCGGGGTTGACGCACAAGTCAAAAACTATGGAGAGAAGTAGATGGACAAATTAATTAACAAAAATTCACCCATCAAAAATAGTGATAGGGGGAAACCTCATTTTTCCGGCGCACTCTGGCTGGCGCACGCTTCAGATGCATATGGGCATCCGCGTCATGCCCGTCATGGGCACCACAGTGCTTACGTGGACAATGCCGAAACTCCGAAGTGGGTGGCCTTCGATCTGGGCGAAAGCCGTCCGGTCAACACGGTGATACTCTATCCGATTTTCCCGCTGCACGAGGAGGGCTGCAAAGAGCAGTGGCGGGCAAGTGGCCTCTACTTCCCACGAGCTGTCCGCATTGAGGCGGCCGACCGTGCTGATTTTTCCGATGCGCGCACGGTGGCGGAGTGGAGCGATCCCGTCAGTCGTCGGGAATCGGATTTTGATAAGGACGGGGTGTTTCTCGGCTGGTTCCATGCCGATCCCCAGGATGCCCCGGTCCGCATCGGATTTGCGCCGGTTTCCGCCCGGCATTTCCGGCTCGTCGCCACCCGGCTCGGCGGTTACTATAGCTCGCATCGTCTCAAGAATAACCAGCCGAAGCGCTTTGCCCTGGCTCTGGCCGAGGTCGAACTGCTCTCGGAAACGGACGACAATGTCGCTCTTTCGGCCAAGGTAACCGTTTCCGACCAGCTCGATGGCGTGCCGCGTTATGCCCCGGAGTATCTCAACGACGGGCGCAAGCACCCGCTTCCGCCGGCCACCCTGTTCAGGAAGGCGTTCAATCTGGCGGAACAACCGGTCGAAGCGGTTCTCGAGGCCACCGCCTTCGGGGTTTACGCGGCGTTCATCAACGGCAACCCGGTCTCGGCGGACCGGTTGGCTCCGGAGTGGGCGCAATACGAGCGCCGCCTGCTGGTCCAACGATACGATGTCACCGCCCTGATTCGCCCCGGCGCGAACGCCATCGCCGCCGCAGTCGGCGATGGATGGGCGTTCGGCACACTCCCCATGGGCATCACATCGGAGCGGAGCGAAGGGTTCTACCATCAGTTGGCGGCCCGACTCACCCTCCGGTTTGCCGATGGGCGCATCGAGACCCTCGTCACCGACGATTCCTGGCTAACCCACGCGGAGAGTCCCTGGCGGCAGACCGATCTCTTCCTCGGCGAGGTGTTCGACCGGCGACATCTCGCCCCGGGATGGGACCGCCCCGGCTTTGATGACGCCGACTGGCGGCCCGCCACCACGCGTCCTTTGCCCGGAGCCGATGCGGATTTACGACTGGAGTTTCAGGCCCATCCTGGGATTCGTGTGGCCGAGGAAATCCCCTGTGTCGGCATCGCCGAGCGCGCTTCCGGGATTTTTCTCCTCGATTTCGGCGTCATGGTTCTGGGTGTGTGCCGTATCCGCCTGCGAGGTGAGGCGGGCAGGCCGATTCGACTCCAGCATGTCCAATGTCTTGAGCCCGATGGAAGTCCGCACACCTTCAACCTGTGCGCCGCGATGCAGCGCGACACCGTCATACCCGAGGGGGACGCACCGTTCCTCTACGAGCCGCTCTTTACCATTCATTCCTTCCGCTATGTCGAAATCACCGGCGCCAGCGCCGTCGAAACATCGGATGCGGTGGCTTTGCTCATCCATTCGGATGCCGGGCCGGCGGGCGTGTTCGAATCGTCGCACTCGGGTCTCGACGCAATTGTGGAGGGTTGCGACCGCGCCATTTGCCAGAATCTGCTCTCGGTATCCACGGACTGCGCCGGCCGCGAGCGCACCGGATGGGCGGTGTCTGAAGCGGGAGCGTCGGCCACTTTCTTTCAGCGAAAGGCTGGGCCGCTCTTCCGTAAATGGCTGGGGGATTTCGCCGATGGTTTCCAGAAATGCGATGCCGGGAGCGGAGAGGGACAGTATCGCATCATGGCGCCGGTGCCGTCCTTGCCCGCAGGCAAACCTCAAGCGACGGCAGCCGCCATAGCAGCCGAGGTGGAGGGAGTGTCGTCCCTGCCCGCAGGCAAACCTCAGGCCCGCATCCGTCCATTTTTTAACTTTGGCTGGAGCGATTGCCCGCTGGTGTTGTGTTGGCAGCATTGGCTTCACTACGGAGATCGCTCGGTGATCGAGGAGAACTGGCCGACCTTGCGGCGGCAGACCCTCTTGCTGGAACGCATTGCCCCCGCAAGACTCACGGACGCCCCCGAAATCACCACTGCGTTGAGCGATTGGCTCGGTGCCGACACCCTGCACCAGCCGATCTGGACAGGTTCCGGCCACCTGCCCGATCCGTCCCGGCAGACCGCTTTCGACGTGGACCGCGCGACCTTCGCCTATGCTTTGCTCGCCCGCGATATCGACTTGTCCGCCCGGATCGCCGCCCTTTTCGGCGCGGATACCGAGGCCCGGCGCTGGCAGGAGCGGCTGGCCTTTCTCAAGACCTACTTCGCCCACCATTTCTTTGAGGAGGGCGGCAAGGCGAAATGCCATGCCCAAGGGGCTTACGCGCTGGCACTGAGCCATGACCTGTTGCCCACGGAGCGAATCGGTCCCGCCCTGGGATGGCTGGATCACGCCATCGCGCTGGCAGGCGACCGTTTCGCCACGGGCTTCCATTGCACACCCCTGCTGCTGCATGCCCTGTCCCGGCACAGGCGCCACGCCGCCGCCTGCCGGCTGGTCCTGCGCGACAAACCGGGCGGCTACGGCTACATGATGGCCAACGGTGCCACCAGCATCTGGGAACGCTGGGATAGCGACGCCTGGCTCGGCAAGGCCTACATGAATGACCTCTGCCACCGCGATTTCACCTCGGTCGCCGATTGGGTCTGGCAACACGTCGTCGGCATCCAGCCGGTCGAACAAGCGCCGGGCTTTGCCAAGGTCCGCATCGCTCCAAAATTCGACGGCCCGCTCGACCACATCCGGGCTAGCCACCAATCTGCTCGGGGAGAAATCCGCGTCGAGTGGCAGCGACAAAGTGATGGGGTGGAGGTCGAAATCGTTCTCCCGGACGGCATGAGCGGGGTTTTGGAAATAGAGGGAGAGAGACCCGTCCCACTTGAACCAGGCCCGTCACAGCATTCACCTCAGCTCAAGTATCAAACAGCACCATGAAACCGAATATATTATTTATCATTGTCGATGACCTGACGAACGACATCGGTTCGTTGGGCAGCGATGTGAAAATCCCGACCCCTAACATCGACCGCTTGCGGCAGCGCGGGATGAGCTTCACCAACGCGCAAAATAATTGCCCGATCTGTCTGCCCTCACGCAACAGCCTGTTCTCCGGACTGCATCCCGTGGCGACCGGCCATTACAAGCTGAATGACGCGGTCGAATCCATCCCTGCGATTCGCGATGCGGTGATGTTACCGCAACATTTGAGAAAGGGCGGTTACGGGATTTACGGTGGTGGCAAGATTTTTCACAACGGCTGGGGCGACAAAAGCTGGTGGGACGAATATGGACGCACCCGGGCCTCTTACGGGCCCTTTTATTGGGACGGCTCGACCAAAAAACCAAGCGAACACCCTCTGCAGGCTCATTTGCTCGAAGGCGACGAGATTTTCGGCGAGCAGGGTGAATTTTCCGATCCGGAATTGGCTCCGGGAGAATTTACCCATTCTTGGGAATTTGGTTTCGGCCCGCTCTCCAACGTGCCGGACAACGGGTGGTGGTGGGCGGAATACCCGTTCCGCTATGCCTCGGAAACCGACCGCGAGCTGCTGCCCGATGAGGTCACGCGTGCGTTTGCGGTCGATATACTCGGGCGTGATCACGACCGGCCTTTCTTTCTAGGCGCAGGCTTCGTTCGCCCCCACACCCCACTCTATGCGCCGAAAAAATATTTCGACATGTTTCCTCTCGAGGACATCAAATTGCCGCGCATCTTGGAAGGAGATCTCGACGATTGCGCCGAGGCACTCCAATGGCATCGTCCATATGCCCGCCTGCGCTGGCGCACGGTCATGCGTGAGGGCGAAGCGATGTGGAAACAATGGCTGCAAGCTTATTACGCCTGCACAGCTTTTATGGATGATCAACTCGGACAGGTGCTCGACGCACTCGATGCCAGCCCGCACCGCGACAACACCGTCGTCGTTCTCACGAGTGACAATGGCTATCATCTTGGCCAGAAAGAATGGCTCTTCAAAGATTCGCCCTGGAACGAATCGGCCCGCGCCCCATTGATCATCGCTGCCCCCGGACTGACAGCGGGCGGCACACGGTGCGATGCGCCGGTGTCACTCCTCGATCTCTATCCTACCCTATGCGATCTGTGCGGCTTGGATGCCGATCCCCACGCAGCCACCCACGGACTGCCACTGCAAGGCCACAGCCTGCGTCCCTTGCTCGTCGATCCATCTGATCGCGAAAATGCACCGCCAGCCTCACTCTGTTCGCTTCGCGGTATGACAGGCACCCATCATTCCCTGCTCACACGCACCCATCGTTACATCCGTTGTGAAAGCGGCGAAGAGGAGCTTTACGATTTATCCGCCGACCCCTTGGAATGGCATAATCTCGCGGGAGAAAATCCCTCCGTGCTCCGAGACTTACGTTCAATACTCGATCAAGAAATCACCAGACTGGAAGGGACAGAAAACCCATGAAAAAACCGAACATCGTTCTGATCATCTCCGATGACATGGGCTACGCCGATATGCCCGGATTTGGAGCCAACAAAGAAATCCCGATGCATGCCATCGACCGGCTGACGAAGGAGGGGGTGGCGTTTAGCGACGCCTATGTGACCGCGCCAATCTGCGTCCCCTCACGGATGCCAAATATTTAAATTCTACGTTTGACCCCATGATCTGCCGACAGACTGTTAGCGGCGTGAGAGGAAAAAGAGTTCGGGGCCATCCGGTCTGGGGCTGTCGACTCGTTCGAGCCGCCAACCGGCCCGCCGGGTTTGCAGCATCCAAGCGGCGAGGGCCGCGTGTTCCTCCGATCCCCCTGGGTGTCCGCGGTAAGCGAGCACGCTGATCGCGGCCTCGGGAGCCATCCACGGCAGCAAACCTTGTAGACAGGCGAGAGTGGAGTGTGGGCGGGTCACAAGCTCGCGGTCGCCGCGGGGGAGGAAGCCGAGGTTGAGAATCAGCACGCCGATTTCACCGTGCCAGTGAGAGGGCAGCAGGGAGGGAGCTACCTCGTGCGAAGCGAGGTGGAGGCGGACGCGGGAGGTTAAATTGGCGGCGGCGAGTCGGCGCTCGGTATTGGCGATGGCAGCGGGTTGAATATCAAAGGCCGCCACTTCCCCCCGAGGACCGGTGGTCTCCGCTAGGAAACAGGTGTCATGCCCGTTCCCCGCCGTAGCATCCACCATGAATCGCGCAGTGGCGGCAAATGGACGCACCCGTTGGTGGGCAATGGCCGTGAGGGAGGGGGATGTCGCGGGCGTTCTCGGGCGAAGTTGGGAGTCTGGGGTGAGCCAACCTTCCAGCACCCCCACGAGATGACGAGCTGCCCACGGTGCCCAGAGGCCCCCTTTCGAGCCAAAGCCGTTGCATAAATAAATCCCGGGCCGTTCCATAACCGGGCCCACCAAAGGGCGGCGGCGGGCCAAAATCGGTCGAATCCCCGTGCGATGCGCCATCACCTCAGGCACTTTCCCGGTCCAGGCAGCCAACGCATCCACCAGAGCGGCCCGGCGCAAGTGGCAAGGCTCCGGCACCAGCCAATCTCGGACATAGCCGCCCCCGGCAAGAAACCGGTCGCCCCCCAGAGGAACCGTGAAAAGTTCGC
>CAZSPO010000213.1:0-6570 GCA_964608775.1 uncultured Chthoniobacterales bacterium
AGGTGACGCCCGGCATCGGATCTTCCAGCTCCCAGGAACCGCTTGCTCCGGGCGCGGGCGGCGGCGGCGTGGCACCCCCAAGCCGGTGCAAGCCGATACGCCGACGGCAAAAGGGGCGACGGGATTCGAAGCTCACAAAACCTTGTTACAAGCCGTTTCCCGCACCTTTTACCTGAGCGTGGAGGGATTGCCCGAGAGCATCCGCGATGGGGTGGCGCTCGGCTATCTGGTGGCTCGTGCGACCGATACGATCGCGGATTCAGCGGCTGGACCGGTCGATGAACGGCGCGAATTTCTGTCCGGGTATGTCGGACTTTTTAAGTATGGCTGGGACCCGGCATTTTCCAAACGCCTCACCTCTCAGATCATCCCCCAAGTGGCGGATGAAAGCGAACGGCTTCTTCTCGGAGAAACCGAGGCGCTTTCCGCCTGGTTCAGCGCCCTCCCGACCTTCGAACGGCGGGAGCTCCTCCGGGTTTGGACTCGCATCGCCCGCGCGCAGGAGCTTGATTTGATCCGGTTCGGCTCGGGCGAATCCGTCCAGGCCCTCGCGACTCGCGCTGAACTGGAGGAATACACCTACCTCATCGCGGGTTGCGTCGGGGAATTCTGGACCCGGCTCTGCGTGGAGCGGGTGCCCCGATTTTCAGAGGAGTCGCCCGAGACCATGGAAGCGCGCGGCCGCCATTTCGGGCAGGCATTGCAATTGATCAATATCTTGCGGGACTACGGAAAAGATCTCCGCAGCGGCCGCTGCTATCTGCCAGCGGATGAATTAATCGCTTCTGGAGTCGATCTTTCCGGGCTGAGGGCCAATCCGACCGCTGCCATCCCCGTTCTAGCCGCTTGGCGAGATCGGGCTGAAGCCTTGCTGCAAGATGGCGGCAACTATGTGCGGGCCGTGGAAGATTCAGCAGTCCGACTGGCGACGGCTCTGCCTGTGGCCATTGGAAGCCGCACCCTGCTGTTGCTTGCGGAGCCGGAATCGGCGGTCTCAGGTAAAGCCAAACTGGACCGGGGCAAAATTCGATGGCTCGTGCTGCAAGGCATTGTCGCCAGCCGGATGCCGGGCTTACTCAACCGTTTCCTCGGCGTCTAACCTGGGCAGGTGCAGGAAATTCTGCTTTTCCAAATTCTGCTTTTCCGAAAGAGGGGCGTTATTTGGGCGAACCGACGATCATGGAATTCTCGTCGCCGGTTGAGACGGTCGGCTTTACCGCGATGCGTTGCGGGGTCTTCGGTCCACTTCGCTTGACGTTAGGCGTGCTTTTCAGCGCCACCGAGACGGCTTTAATCAGCTGGTCGACCGAGTAAGGCTTGGGGAGGAATCCGACGGGACCATGGGTGATTAACGATTTCCCCCCCTCATCCAGGCTGTAACCGCTCGATATAAGGACCCGGACCGCCGGGTTGATTTCGCTCATTCTTCGATAGCAATCGGCCCCATTCATGCGGGGCATCGTGAGGTCAAGGAGAACCAAGTCGAAAGCGTGCGGATCTCTCTCGAAAAGGCGAAGTGCCTCGATTCCATTTTCAGCGGTCACGATCCGACCACAGAAATCGCCCAGGGCGGCGATGCAGAACTCACGTAAATCCGGCTCATCATCGACAATGAGGAAGGAGTAATTGGTGCGGCCCAACAAGGTTTGTTCGGGTGGACCCCCCGCTTGATACGGGGTGGGTTGCTTTTTGGTTGTCGGGATAAAGACAGAAAACCGACTCCCCATGCCGGGGGCACTTTTGACTTCGATGAAGCCACCATGCTTTTTGACAATCCCGTAAACCATGGCGAGTCCGAGCCCCGTCCCTTTGCCGACCTCCTTCGTGGTATAAAAAGGTTCAAAGACCCGGTGGAGATTCTCCTGGGGGATCCCCATCCCGTTGTCCGCCACCTCTAACACGGCATACATCGGGGCTTCGGGATCATGCAGACTTTGCGGGTCACGGCTGGCGTAGGTGGCGAGGACGATTTTGCCGTTGGACGGGACCGCGTCGCGGGCGTTGAGAGCGAGGTTGATCAGCACTTGCTCGATTTGCGTGGGATCGGCCTCTACGTATGGCAGGTTGGCGTCCGGTTTAATCTTGATCTCAATGGTGGCCGGGATGGAGCTGCGAAGAATGGAGAGCGTTTCCTCGATGAGATCATTCAGGCGGACCACCCGGAAAATCGTCGGATTGCGTCGACTGAATGCGAGCAGGCTACCGGTTAGTTCAGCCGCGCGACGCCCGCTTTTTTCAATCTGGGCGAGCTTAGCCATGGCGCTCTCATTTTCCATGACCTCCCGTTTGAGTAGCTCCGCATTGCCCAGCATCGTGGTGAGCAGATTGTTGAAGTCATGCGCCACCCCGCCCGCTAGGGTCCCAATGCTCTCCATTTTTTGGGAGTGCAACAACTGGTTCTCGATCTCCTTATCCCGGGTGATGTCGTGAAAATAAAGAATCCGGGCGATGACCTCATGCTCGGCATTGCGACAGGGGGCGGAATTGACCCGGAGCACGGAATGATTTTCCCCCGCTAAGCTAATCTCCAGCGATTGCTCGGCTTCCGTTTCTTGGACGAGTTGGACGAGGGAGGTGACCGCCTGCGGATCCGGCAGGCGCGGACGCATTAATTCAATGACGGTCCGTCCCGATTGGCCTAACACCTGATCCCGGTTCAGGCCGAAAGTGGCAAGAAACGTCTCATTAACATGGGTGATGATTCCCTGGCCATCGACGAATCGAAGCAACAACGCGCTGTCATCCATGGAAGCAAGGGCATTTTCAAGCAAGGTGACGGTCTCCGTGATGCCTCGCCGGGCCAGACCGCGATCCAGCACTAGCTCAATCACGGGAAGAGAGGCTGTGGCCAATGCCTGCTCAGTCGGCAACCAAGCTCGGTCATCCCGGGCCAGCACCACCAGGAACCGGGTGGTCTCCGTCAGCACGGAAAGACCGAGCAAACCACCTAGGGCGGCCGTCCGCGAATGGTTCCCTATACCGAGCAGACTATCGCCGCAAAGCCGACCGGCTAGTTGGGGAAGGTCCGCTGGCCAGCCGGTGGTTTCACTCTTTTCCGCAGGCTCCATCCGGATAAGCAACCCCGTATCCCCCCCCCCGCGTGCGACTCGACGCGCCTCGGAGAGGACGGTAAAGCGGGTGCCTCCAAAAAAACGTAAGAGCTGCTCGGCCAGGCCCAAGATGAACGCCCCCGGGTGCTCGGTTTCTGCATCGTCCCACGCAACCAATTCGCTCAGCAAGGCGGATACCCGGGCTGGATCACCCACCGATGCCTCTGGAGTGGGCTGATTTGCTTGAATGAATAGCGTGCGAATGCAGCCGGGCTCATCGGCCGGGAGGCTGATCAAATGATAGACGGTCTCCGGTTTTCCCAGCTGGACGGTGCTGTGAACAAGCACCCCTTCAGCACTCGAGGAGGCGTGGGATGCCCATGCCACCATTTGGACCGCTTCATCCTGGCTGTTCCCGGAGGCCAACCGTTTGTTCTCCGGAAATAAAGCTTTCAGCGAACTGGAAACCTGTCGGATAACCCGGGATTTTTTCTCCCACACCAAAGTTGGAGCCGGGGGAGCAGGGGGAATTAGCTTCATTAATTGAGGTTAACCTATAGCCTACGAGCTGATTCGGGCAAGATAAAGGCCCAAGATGCGTCAATGCACAAACCATAGCCGGCTCGCACGGTTCTCCGTTCTGCGCGAAAGCGGAACGCGGGCATCTGGCCCGCTTCCCCGCTGTAGGCGACTCCCCACAACGTATTTTCCAAACCGGAGATGCCCCCGAGGAAACGGGGTTGACTTCAATGAAGAGCCAGCTTACCCAGGATTATCTTGTCTCTCAATCTCGTGCGCACCCAGGCTCTTTGGTCTATCGCCATCTGTTTGTTTGTGGCCAGCCAGTTGTTGCACGCTCATGGAGAAATTCGTGGAGACATTCGTAATGGGAGCTTCGCCACGGATGCCACTGCGGATATCGCATGCTGCCATTCGGATGTTGGGTCCGACCATTCCTCACCCGAATCAGACGATAAAAACGCCGCGCCGCAACATTGCTGCCACTCGCACGCTCCGATTTACCTTTCCTTACTCCAACCGGACCGGGGCATTCGCCCCCATCTTCTCTCTCGCCCTTTGGTGACGGTGAATCATCCGCTTCCCGAGCCTCCGGTTCAGGAAATCGATTATCCCCCGCAATTGTCCTGAGCATTCTCGGGCTATTTGTGCCCGCGATGCTTGATTGATGCGAGGCGCTCGCCTCCTCTTTTCAGTTCGTTTCGGACTGAACTTCTCCCGCTCCCATGCCCCCGTCGGGCATGACATTCATTCAGGACAACCATGCCTTTTTCTAAAAAGCTCTCTGTTCGGCACTCTGCCGCACGCTTTGCCAAACTCGCTGCCGTCGGTCTCGGGGCGTTCATCGTGACCGCCCTACCCGCCAAAGGAGAACTCTCCCTCACGGTCGAGACCGCAGTCGCACAGGCACGGGCGAATCATCCCGAGCTTGCAGCCGCCCGAAACCTGATTGCCGAAGCCCAAGCCCGCACCCTCACATCCGGGCGCCTCACGAACCCGGAACTCAGCACCGAAATTGCCGGTGGCCAGAACTTCGAGGGCCGTCTCTCCATCAGCATGACGCAGCGCTTTCCGTTGACCGCACGGCTCCGGCTTGAACACGAAATTTCTACCATCGCTGTCGAAATCGCCCGTCTGGAAGTGCGGGAACGAGAGCGGCAGATCGCGATTGCCACACGGGCCGCATTTTACGAACTCGCAGTGGTCCAATCCGCCATGGCACAGGCGCGGCGACAGATAAATTTGGCAGAAACGTTCGCCGAAATGATTGCGATGGGCATCCCACAAGGCTTCGGCTCGCAGCTTGACAATCAGGAAGCCGTGCTGGCGGCCGACATGCTCCGTGCCGCCACAGAAGCGATGCGAAGTCAGGAAATTGCGGCGGCCGCCCGGCTGAATACCTTGCTCGGTCGTCGCGCCGACGCGCCCCTTGCGATCAACGAATCGCTGCGCCTCCCGGCGGAACCGCCCGCCCCTCGTCCGGTGGGAATGCGTGCCGACCTCCAGCTTGCGGAACTCGCCCTCCGCCAGGGCGCCACCGAAGTTACACTCGCAAAATCCAGCCGCTGGGATGACGTCGGGGTAGGGATATTAATCGACGCGGAGCGCTTCGCAGACGAACCGGAAGGGATTGAGCCCGAATCGCTGATCGGCATCAGGCTCATGGTGCCCCTGCCCTTTTGGCAAGATGGCTCCGGGGAAGTCGCAGAAAAAGAAGCCGCCCAACTGCGCCAAACGCAGACACTCGAAGCGCTGCGGTTTACGATCCAAAACGAAGCTCTCGCTGCGCATGCAATCATGGCCGCACGCCATCGCTCTGCGATGGCAATCACTTCGAAGTTGCTGCCAGCCGCACAGCAACAGGTGGCTGATGCCGAGGTCGCCTACACGCGCGGTGAACTCTCTATCCAAGAGGTGTTTCGCAAGCGCGAGAACCTTATCGAAACCGAATCCGCCGCTTTGGCGGCGCGCAAAAATTATTTTGCCGCCTATTCCGAGTGGCTCGGTGTTCTCGGTCAAACTCCCGCCCAACCATGAAAAGTTTTCACCACATGAAACGACCCACCTGCGTTGCCTGGGCTTTTTTACTTTTCGTTTTTGCATTCTCCACAGCCAGGAGCGCCAATGATCGAGTGGCCAACACGGTCATCCTCGACGAGATCGGCGTTAAAAATCTGCGGCTCGAAACCGTCATGGTCGAGGAACGCGATTTTGAGCAAACGATCTTCGCCATCGGGCGCATCGAGGTATACCCGGGCCGCACCGCCGCCATCAGCAGCCGGATCCCGGGCCGTGCGCTGGAAGTGTTCGTTATCAACGACCATCTGATCAAAAAAGGCAACGTCGCGGTCATCGTCGAGAGCCGCCAACCCGGCGACCCGCCCCCCACGGTAGAACTCACCGCCCCGATCACCGGGCTCGTCAGCGCGACCCATGTCGTCCCCGGCCAACCAGTCAGCCCCGACGATGTCCTCGCCGAAATCCTCGATCTCTCCCAGGTCTATGCGCTCGCCCGCGTCCCCGAAAATCTGGCAGGCAAACTCAAGCGTGGCTTGCGCGCCCGCATCCGCGTGCCTGCCGCACCTATGTTAACCTATGAAGCCAAACTCGAACACCTCGGTGCGGTAGCGGATTCTGAAAGCGGCACCATCGAAGCTGCCTTTGTCGTCCAGAACCCGGAATTCACCTTGCGCCCTGGAATGAGAGCCGAGTTCGAAATCATCGTCTCTGCCCGCACCAACGTCCTCGCCGTGCCCGAAGAAGCGATTCAAGGCGATCCCGCCAAGCGCGTCGTCTATGTCACCGACTTCGAGCTCCCCAATGCCTTTGTCAAATCGCCCGTTGTGACGGGTGAAAAGAGCGGCGGCTGGGTCGAGGTCATCTCCGGCCTCTTTCCCGCCGACGAAGTGGTCACACGCGGATCATACATGCTCGGATTTGTCGGTGGCGACAGCGGGATGTCACTCAAAGAAGCGCTCGATGCCGCCCACGGCCACGAACA
>CAZSPO010000214.1:0-6551 GCA_964608775.1 uncultured Chthoniobacterales bacterium
CGAGGAGATGAACCCAGTCGAGAGAGCTGCCATTGAGCGGGCAATGGGGCTGACAAGGCTTGACATTGAAGCCAGCGAGGCGAGCGCCTCAGACAACCGAATTGACACCCACAAGAAGGCCCGAAACAGCACATGAACTTTCGTGCCCTTGTGTGACCCTAAGAATTTGACTCATTTGCCCCGACTTTTGGGATTCAAGGACTCTAGCCAAGCGGCCGTGAATGGCTTGCCATTCAGTCCGGTTGGACTCATCTCATTCAAAGCATGACTTTTGAACGAATAGTTCTCGGCGATTCGCCATTTCCAAATCCCGTGCCGTATCCCACCCATTTTTTTAACGAAATATCGCCGTGGCCAGCTCGATGGATTGCGAGTCCATGGCTGGAAGAACCGCTGGTAACCGTTTATCGACTGTTTTTTGTCATGGAGAACGCAGGCGTCTTGCGGATACATGTTTCGGGGGATGAACGTTATGAGCTTTTGTGCGACGGGCTTCCTGTAGGTCGCGGGCCGGAACGCGGTGTGCCGCAAAATTGGGCGTTCGAAACTTACGACCTTACTTTGGAGGCGAGGTCTCATCTCTTCGTAGCGCGGGTTTGGACGTTAGGGCGGGGCCCTGCGCCACCCGCCCAGCAACGAGTGCAATCGGGGTTCCTATTGGCAGCGGACGACGTGGCGATGCGCGATCAGATTTCAACCGGATTCGCGGCATGGCAGGTCAAGCGTTTGACTGATTATGCGTTTTTACCCAAAGGCCCCTGTTTCGGCACCAGCGGGTTTGAGTCGCTTGGACCGGCAGCGGGAGATACCAGTTGGCGAATGGGCCAAGGAGAGGGATGGCAGACAGCCCTCCCAGGAGAGGAACCCGTGAATACTGGCGGGGTCTATCGAGGGAGTCAACGGCATCGAATGCGGCCTAGTCAATTGCCGCCGATGCTTGCCGGCCGGTATGAGAGAGGCCGGGTTCGGGTGGTGCAGGTTTTGGCAGCATCCGAACCCAACGAGGTGCCGGTCAAAGAAGGGGGCGATTGTTTGCCCTGGGAGGCATGGTGGCAGGAAGGGGCACCGCTCACCATCGATCCGAACACCCGGCTGCGTGTGCTGATTGATTTGGAAGATTATGTCTGTGCTTACGTCGAGTTACTAACCGAAGGAGGGAGCGGAGGCTCGGTTCGCTGGCATTGGGAAGAGGCTTTGTATCACAAAAGAGAGCGAGACAGGAGTTCAAAGGGGCAGCGAGATGGTGTGGATGGAAAATATTTTGATGGGTTCGGCGATCAGTTTCGGCCGGCCGGCACCTGTCATTTTTCGACACTCTGGTGGCGATGCGGGCGTTATATAGAGTTGGTGATTGAGACAAGCGAAGAACCTTTGACTATGAAAGCGGGGCGTCTGTATGAGACGCGGTATCCGTATAAGTGGGGCAGATCACTGACGAGTCACGACACTAGAATGATGAGAGCGTTGCCAATTCTCGAACGAGGATTAGCCATGTGTGCGCACGAGACTTTTATGGATTGCCCTTACTATGAGCAGTTGATGTATGTGGGAGACACGCGGTTACAAGCGCTGACGATGTTGGCTACTTCTACCGACTCGCGTTTGATTCGAAAGGCATTGCGCGATGGCGATTCGAGCCGATGGCCAGATGGGATGATCAGTTCAAACTTTTCGCCGGGTGGACAAATGATTCCGACCTTTGGTCTGATGTGGGTTGCGATGCTACATGATTATTTGTGGTGGCGTGATGATCGGCCTTTGCTGGATGAATTGCTGTCAGGCGCACGAGCGATTCTCGATTGGTGGCTAAAGCGGAAGGGGGCGGATGGTTTATTAGTTTCTCCATCGGAATGGAGTTTTATGGATTGGGTTGCCTCCCCGACGGGGTGTCAGGAGAATCATCCGTGGCATACCGGCATGCCCCCTGGAGGCGAGCCGGGCGGGGTGAGCTACTTATTAAATTGGCAGGTTGTCTGTGCGCTTGGAACGCTTCGCGACCTGGAAAGGGCGGCGGGCGAAGCGGAACGTGGGGCAGTTTGGGAAATGGAGGCAACCCGCCTAGCCGCTGTGCTGGAAACCGCGAGTTGGGACTCTGATCGGGAGCTTTATCGGGATGAACCGAGCGGACGTTGGTATTCTCAGCACGGGCAAATCCTGCCAATGCTTTCCGGGCGCATCGACTCGCGGCGAGCTCGGAAATTATCGCGAGCTCTGGATGAGCAGGCGGACTTGACTCAGGCGACGCTATATTTTTCCCATTATTTACTGGAAGCCTACTATCAAACAGACAACGCAGAGGCGTTTGACCGGCGACTTGAGGAATGGCGTCTCATGCCGGAGCGCGGCTTTAAGACGCCGTATGAAATTCGGTGGGAGAAGACGCGGAGTGATTGTCATGCCTGGGGAAGCCATCCTCTTTTTCATCTGCACGCTTCCGTGTTAGGTGTTCGTCCGGTCGAGATGGGCTTTCGCACGGTGCGCATCCGACCGTTGATGCCAATGAACGGCTGGGCAACGGGCAGTCTGCCGCATCCGGCTGGGGAAGTGTCTGTTTCCTTGCAGCGGACTGCGGAGGGATGGCGAGGCACAATAAAATTGCCGGACGGGGTGCGGGGAGAATGGAGGCCGGAGGGGGGGGCGACTGTGGACTTTACCGGGGAATTGGATGTATCGCAGCATTTCGAGCAGCCCATTCAGGTGGTTTAACTTTCTGTGGAGAGGGGGGCGTGTGGCAGACCGTGGCGCATCCTTTTTCAGGGAACAACCGCTTCGTAACCACAAAAGTGATCGGGATTATTCCAAATCGTCAGAGTCCATTTCCCCCCGTTTCACCCCGCGCAGACTGGCATGGATAAAGGGGTCGATGGCGCCGTCCATCACGCCCTGCACATCGGAGGTGTCGACGCCAGTGCGGAGGTCTTTTACCATTTGGTAGGGTTGAAAAACGTAGTTACGAATTTGGCTCCCCCAGGCGATGTCGCCTTTCTCGCTATATTGACGGTCGGATTCGGCCTTTTTCTTGTCGACCTCGATTTGATAGAGTTTTGCCCGGATCATGCTAAGCGCGGTGGCTTTGTTCTTGGCTTGGCTGCGTTCATTTTGGCAGGCGGCGATGACGCCCGAGGGCAGGTGGGTGATGCGGACGGCGGTTTCGACTTTATTAACATTTTGCCCCCCTTTCCCTCCGGACCGGAACGTATCGACCTGGAGGTCGCTGTCGCGGATATCGATTTCAATTGAATCGTCAAGTTCCGGCATGCAATCGACGCTGGCAAAGGAGGTATGGCGGCGTTTGTTCGAGTCGAAGGGAGAAATCCGCACGAGGCGGTGGACGCCCTGTTCTGTGCGGAGATAGCCGAAGGCATAGTCGCCGACGACTTTGAGCGTGACTGATTTGATCCCGGCTTCGTCTCCCGATTGGATATCGACGATTTCGCCTTGGAAATTGTGGCGTTCGATCCAGCGTTGATACATGCGCATGAGCATATCGGCCCAGTCGCAGGATTCTGTGCCGCCTGCTCCGGAGTGGATCGTGAGGAAGGCATTCGCTTTATCGTGAGGTTGGCTGAGGAACTGGAGGAGTTCGAAGGCATCGAGCTTCTCGAGCAAGCGTTGGTATTCTTCGTCGGCTTCTGAGGCGGCAGTCTCTTTCTGGGCCGGGTCGGTTTCTTCCTCGGCGAGTTCAATCATGACCCCGAGATCGTCCACCGCTTGCACGAGACGACGGAAGGGCTCGATTTTGCCGCGGAGGGAGGAGACTTCCTCCATGAGCGTTTGGGCGCGTTCCTTATTGTCCCAGAAATTCTGAGCTCCCATCTGGGCTTCAATTTCGGCTAGCCGCTGTTCCAGGGTGGGCAAGTCAAAGATACCTCCGAAGCGAGCCGATGCGTTGCTTCAGGAGGTCGGTCTGGATCGAGGCGAGGTCAGTGGACATAAAGGTGGGAAAGGGGTGGGCGGACGGGAACGAAGCGGCGGCAGGCGTCAGCGCGGGGCTGACTGAAGCCGGTCGGGGAGGTCGAAACGGAAGATTGTTTCGCCCTCCCGCTGAAGGTTCAGCCGGTCGCGGGCGAGTAACTCGACATATTGCGGGTCGTTCCGCAGCCAATCGAGCTCGCGGGTGCGGCTGGCGAGGCGTTGTTCTTCCTGGCTAATTTGGGCTTCCAGTTCGGCGTTATGGCGGGTGACTTCCCGTTGGCGTTGGAGCTCGGGCCAGAAGAGGCCGATGACGATGGCGCAGAAGGCGAAGGCGATCATGGCCCGCAAAATTCCGCCGAGGCGATGCGTCCAGGAACGCCCACCTCGGTGTCGCGGTTCAAAATCATCTTCCGAAAAATCCATCAACCGCGCATCTTACCGCCGAATTGGGCTTTGTCACCCAATTCCTGCTCGATGCGCAGCAGCTGATTATATTTGGCCACGCGGTCGGTCCGGCAAAGGGAGCCGGTCTTGATTTGGCCGGCATTGGTGGCGACGGCGATGTCCGCGATCGTGGTATCTTCGGTTTCCCCGGAGCGATGGCTAATGACGGCCGTGTATTGGTGGTCGTTGGCCAACTCAATGGTATCGAGTGTTTCCGTGAGCGAACCGATTTGGTTGACCTTGACGAGGATGGAGTTGGCGGTGCCGGTTTCGATGCCTTTGCGGAGAAAATCGACATTGGTCACGAAGAGATCATCGCCCACCAGTTGGCATTTTTCGCCGAGCCGTTCCGTCATTAATTTCCAGCCAGCCCAATCATTTTGGTCACAGCCGTCCTCGATCGAGATGATCGGGAATTTCGCGATCAACGATTCATAGTAAGCGACCAACTCTTCGGCCGTTTTCACCGAGCCGTCGGATTTGTGGAAAACATAACGATCCTTAGCGGCGTCGTAGAATTCCGAGGCGGCGACGTCGAGGGCGATAAAGATTTCCTCGCCGAGTTTGTATCCCGCTTTTTCGACGGCGGCCGCGATGGATTCGAGGGCGTCGTCAGCGGATTTCAAGGCGGGGGCGAACCCGCCTTCGTCGCCGATCGAGGTATTGAGACCACGGGCTTTGAGGACGCCTTTTAATGCGTGAAAGATTTCGGCTCCGTAACGAAGGGCCTCAGAGAAGCTAGGCGCTCCTTTGGGCATGATCATGAATTCCTGGAAATCAATCGGGGCATCCGAGTGGGCGCCGCCATTCAGGATATTCATCATCGGGACCGGAAGGACTTTCGCGTTCGGGCCGCCGAGGTATTTATAAAGGGGGAGGCCGAGTTGGGCGGCTGCGGCGTGGGCGGTGGCGAGGGAAACGCCGAGAATGGCGTTAGCTCCGAGATTTTTTTTGTTGGGACTCCCGTCGAGGGCGACCATCGCTTTGTCGACCCCGATTTGATCAAGGGCATCATAGCCGTGGAGAGCGGGGGCGATTTTCTCGCGGATGGCCGTGATGGCTTTCTGCACGCCTTTGCCGGAGTAACGGGAGGCGTCGCCGTCGCGTAATTCCCAGGCCTCATGCTCGCCCGTGCTCGCCCCGCTCGGGACAGCGGCTCGGCCCATGGCTCCGCCGGCTAGGTGAACGTCGACTTCGACAGTGGGGTTTCCGCGGGAATCGAGGATTTCGCGGCCGACGATTTTTGTGATGAGAGAGAGGGACATGGTGGATGGGTAAGGTGAGTCGGATTTGGCGGCAGACGGGAGGGGTTGGCAAGTCTTTCCCGTGGGGAAAAGACTTCGTGGACAAATCGTCACAAAAAGATTGCGCCCGCCGTCGGGCACGCTATCTTCCGCGCTCCCATTATGCCAAACCGTGCCGTCAGAAAAACCCGTAAAGCGGTTGCCAAACGCTTCAAAGTGACGGCGACCGGCAAGGTGCTTCGATCGAAAGCCGGACGGCGTCACCTGTTATTGAGCAAATCGGCCAAGCGCAAGCGCAAGCTCGCCAAGGCCGGGCTCGTGGCGGATGGCGACCTGCCGCGCATCATCGACAACCTGCCGTATTCGCATTGAGTCAGCTCATTAGGTCAGCTCATTAAGTCAACTAATTGAGTCAACTTTGAAGCTTCGGCATGCCGAAGCAATCGACCGGACACCGCCTGGGCCCTATCGCCCGCACCGGAGAGACGAGGCGCACCGGATCAAAACCTAAACAGTCTCACCGGACAACCACCCACCCCTACCAACCATGCCAAGAGCCACCAATGCTCCAGCCAGCCGCGAGCGTCGCAAACGCGTGCTCGACAAGGCGAAAGGTTACCGCGGAAATCGCAGCAAACTTTTTCGCTACGCCAAAGACGCCACGATGAAAGGCCAATACTGGGCCTATCGCGACCGCAAAACCCGCAAGCGCAATTTCCGCCACCTTTGGATCCAACGGCTCAACGCCGCCGTCCGGGCGCACGACCTGACTTACAGCCGCTTTATCGAAGGTCTCAAAGCCGCAGCCATCGACCTCGATCGCAAAGTGCTCTCTGACATGGCCATCACCGATGAGGCCGGGTTCAAAGCCATCGTCGGCCAGGTCAAACAGGCGCTCGAAACGAAGTCTTCAGCGACCGCCAGAAGCTGACCGGCCTGCGTTCGCCC
>CAZSPO010000215.1:0-4911 GCA_964608775.1 uncultured Chthoniobacterales bacterium
CCTTCCGATGCACTGGCGCTTGATCACTCTGGGAAAACCAAAGCTTCCTTTCGCAGCGGCAGGCATCGCTGAATATCTCCGTCGGTTGGGACCCGCAACGGGGCTCGAATGGCGGGTCATTCGGGCGGCAGCCCCGGAAAAAGAGGCATCGGCGCTTCTCGCTGCTTCCGAAGGGTGTTTCCGCGTTTTGCTCGATGAACGGGGAGAATCCCTCGCCAGCCGTCCCTTTGCCGCCCGAGTCGGAGCGTGGGAATTCGCAGGGCACAAAACCGTCGCCCTCCTGGTCGGCGGAGCCGAGGGGCATCATCCGGCGACCCGCGCCGCAGCGGACTGGCTTTGGTCGCTCGGCCCCCAAACGCTCCAGCACGAACTCGCCACCGTCGTGGCTCTGGAACAGCTCTATCGCGCCCACCAAATCCGGGCGGGCACCCCCTATCACCGGGATTGATCCCCGGTTGACGCAGCGAGCCATCCCCCGATCGTGGGAGGATTTCGATACTTTTTCGGCTGTTTTTTTGGTGAGGTCTGTTAGGGATTTTCCATGCGACTCCCCCTCTACTCCCTTCTCTTTTGCCTGGCCACGGGTTCTCTCCTAGCCGAGCCCGGTATCTATGTGGCGGCCGGACATGGAGGCCATCGGATGGCCTCTAAAGATGGACTCGCCTGGACTCACCACCACTTCTGGGGCAAACCCGCGCACAACCAGCAAGATCTCAAGGCGATCGCAACCGGCAACGGAACCGTGGTCGTGGTCGGCGGTTTTTCCAAATCCAATATTCTCGTCACCACCGATGGCGTGAGCTGGGAACAACCCGGTTTTAACATGGGGGTCTTGAGCGGGGTGCTCTTCCGCGACGGTCGATTCCTCGCTTTCGGCGAGGGGGGGCGGGTCGCTGAATCTAAGGACGGCCTCGAATGGACTCTCATCGGTGACGCCGAAGTAAGGAAATATGCAAAATCCGAAGGGGAACGGCTCGGGACCGACCGGGTCAAAGTCAATGTCCGCAAATGGAGAGAAGCCAATGGCGTTTATGTCGGGGCAGGCGACAACTCGATTCTCGTTTCGACCCGCGACTTCAAAAAGTGGCATTTTGCTGAGCGCAAAGAACCGCTCTCCCGACTGATGCTAGAGAGCGATGGAAAGACTTTTGTCGCGGTTGGCGGACAAACGCTCGATTGGTCGACCGATGGTGAGACTTGGACGCGGGTGCCATTCGACCTCGCGGAAAAGGAGAAGTTTAACAACATCGTTTATGACGGCGAACGCTTCATTCTGACGACCGCGAAGGGAAAAGCGTGGGAATCGGGCGACGGTCAGGATTGGAGCCCGATCAGCAACGCCACCTTTTCCGGCACCATCGCGGCCCTGCGGCCCGACCTTTATTACGCTTTCGAGACGTATTGGAAATTTACCGAGGAAATGTTGGTCTCTACTGATGGCGGAAAAAATTGGGAGCCGGTGGAGCTGCCCGCCCCGGTGGGAGTCACCTGCATCATCCACGCCCCGGATATCCCCCCATTTTGACCGGGGGTTCCGCTTCGCTGATGGTTTATCGAACCTGTCTGTTTTTACTAAACATGAGGGGGCTTTTCGCATGATTCCAACATTCGGTTGGCGATTACAGCATTCGTATGCGGCTTTGCCCGAGGTTCTGTATGCGAAATGCCCGCCGACCCCGGTGCGGGAGCCGCAGCTCTGGTGTTTGAATGCGGAACTGGCGGCTTGCCTCGGGCTTGAGCTTGAGGGGAGCCCCCCCGAAACCGTGACCGATTGGTTTGTCGGCAACGCATTGCCGCCGGGAGGCCTTTCGATCGCTCAAGCTTATGCCGGGCATCAATTCGGCCATCTCACCCTACTCGGCGATGGTCGGGCGCTCTTGGTCGGCGAACAATGTCCACCGGAGGGTGGCCGCGTTGATGTTCAATGGAAAGGGGCAGGTCCCACCCCCTTTTCGCGTCGTGGCGACGGTCGGGCGGCTCTTGGACCGATGCTCAGGGAATTTCTGGTTAGTGAGGCCATGCACGCGCTCCGCATTCCGACCACTCGCAGCCTGGCGGTGGCGGCGACCGGGGAGGCCGTCCATCGGGAGCGCCCGCTTCCCGGAGCCCTCCTCACCCGGGTCGCGGCGAGTCATATCCGGGTTGGCACCTTTGAATTTGCCGCGCTGCAGCGGGACCCGGCGTTGCTCCGGGCATTGGTTGATTACACCCTCGCTCGGCATCCGTCTGCGGGAGCCGTCCAAACGGACGAGGTGCCTGCTTTAACGCTCCTCCAGGCTGCGGTGGAGCGTCAGGCCACCTTGACAGCTCGCTGGTTGCTGGTCGGGTTTGTTCACGGCGTAATGAATACCGATAACATGGCGCTCTCCGGTGAGACGATCGATTACGGCCCGTGCGCCTTTCTTGATGAATACGATGTTGGCAAGGTGTTTAGTTCGATTGATCACCATGGTCGGTATGCCTATGGCAATCAGCCAGCCATGGCCCTGTGGAATCTCAGTCGGCTCGCCGAAACGCTCCTGCCGCTACTCGATGCCGATCCTTCCCGCGCGGTCGCTCAGGCCGAGGGGATACTCGAAAGCTTCGCCCCCACGCACCAACGGCATCTGCTCAATGGGTGGCGAGCCAAACTCGGTTTGTCCAACGAGGAAGAATCTGATGCCGATCTCACCCGTGATCTGTTGGATTGGATGGCCCGGGCGCATGCGGATTTTACTTTGACTTTCCAGACGCTTTCCCAGGAAAACGCAATGATCGCCCCCTCTTTTCCCGACCGCGATTTTCATCGTTGGCACGCTCGCTGGCAGAATCGGCTTGCCCGTCAAGATCGGCCCCTCTCGGAAAGCGCCGTCAGCATGCGCCGCACCAATCCTGCGGTCATTCCCCGAAACCACCAAATCGAAGCCGTTCTGAACGCGGCCGAGGTGGGGGACCGACGCCCTTTCGACACGCTTCATCGCGTGTTGGCGCATCCCTTTGACCTCGCCGACTCGGATGCGCGCTTCGCTCTCCCCCCCACGCCAACCGAGCGGGTGAGCCAAACCTTTTGCGGCACCTGATTTGCTGATCTGGCTGGACCCCAACGTTTTTTAAAACTAGGGTAGAATTAATCCCCCTCATGCCTGCCTCCCCTCCTGCCCCCCGATGGATGACCCGTGTGCTGGTTGCCGCAGGGATTTACAATTTGTTCTGGGGCTCTTTCGTCATCCTCTTCCCAGGGGCCATGTTTGGGTGGCTGAATATGGAGGCTCCCCGCTATCCCCAGCTCTGGCAATGCATTGGCATGATTGTCGGGGTTTACGGCTTGGGCTACCTTATCGCTTCCCGCGATCCGGTCCGGCATTGGCCGATTGTTTTTGTGGGCTTCCTGGGGAAAATCCTTGGCCCGCTCGGGATGGCGCAAGCGTTGTGGACAGGAGCGCTTCCCATTGGGTTTGCCGTAAATGTGATCACCAACGATCTGATTTGGTGGATCCCTTTCTTCCTGATTTTGCGCCATGTCTGGCACCTGTATCTGGCTGAGTCACCCGGAAACCTGCCGCTTCCCCAGTTGCTGGCGGAAACCCGCACCAACACCGGCGAAACGGTGCTGGCGTTGTCCGAACAATCTCCGCTCCTCACCGTGTTTCTCCGCCATTCCGGTTGTACTTTCTGTCGGGAGGCGCTGGCGGATCTCGCTGAGCAACGGTCAGCAATCGAATCGACCGGGGTCCGCATTCTCCTCGTTCACATGGGGGATCCGCAGGCTTTTGCCCAATTTGCCGGGCGTTACCGTCTCGGCGATTTGCCAGCCGTCTCCGATCCTGAGCGACGTCTTTACGCCGGTCTGGGGCTTCGCCGTGGGCGACTTTCTCAATTGCTCGGCTGGGGGGTTTGGGTTCGCGGAGCCGGTGCTTTTTTCTCAGGGCATGGAGTGGGGAAACTGGAAGGGGACGGTCTGCAAATGCCCGGCGTCTTTCTCTTGAATCGCGGGCAGGTGGTTCGGAGTCACCCGTATGTGACTGCTGCCGACCGACCCGATTACACCGCTCTGGCCCGGCATCTCCCGGCATGATTTTGCTCTTTGCCACCCACTTGGCCGCGACCTGGGCATTGACTGGCTTGATCTGGACGATTCATCGGGTTCATTACCCGCTGTTCAATCGGGTGGGAGCACGGACCTTTGCGGCTTACCATGCCGGTCACACCCGCCGCATTACCCAGATTGTGGCTCCGCTGATGGCCCTCGAACTGTTTTCTGCTCTGGGCTTGCTCTTTGTCGGCTGGCGCAACCCTTGGTTTCTTGCCAGCCTCCCCCTGCTAGCCTTCAACTGGGCATCGACCTGGCTTGTTCATCTGCCACTCCACCGCCATCTGACCTCGGGATTTTCTCCCGGACATCATCAACGCCTCCTCCTCGCCAACCGTTGGCGCACGATCGCCTGGACCCTTCGTGGTCTCCTGCTTCTCATGGCCTGGATTGGTCCCGGGCTAAACCAAAATTCGCCGCTCAGCTATTTTCCTGTTTTGGTAAAAGAATGCGGCGCAGACGGGACACCAACCTTTGAGCAACCACACGCGGCTCACTCAACCCCTCACAGGGTCTGACAAAATTCTTCTAACCGGTCCAACCCCTTCTTGATGATGTCGATGCTGGTCGCGTAACTGAGTCGGATCGTCCGGTCATCGCCAAACGCCGCTCCGGGCACCACCGCCACGTTTGCCTTGCTCAACAGTCGGTCAGAAAAATTCTGTGAGGTCAGGCCGATCTCACTGATATCAAGAAGGAAATAGAAGGCTCCTTGCGGTTTCAAAGTCTTGACGCGGGGAATCCGGGATAGCCGTTCAAACATATATTCCCGCCGTAAATTGAACTCCTCACGCATGTCGGTGACCGGTTGTTGGCTCCCTTTGACCGCCGCGATCGCTCCT
>CAZSPO010000215.1:4921-6529 GCA_964608775.1 uncultured Chthoniobacterales bacterium
CTCCTTTTTGCGCGAAAGAACAAGGGTGAGAAACACTCTGGCCCTGAATGGCGTCAATCGCCTTCGCCACCGGTTCGGGAGCCGCCAAATAACCTAACCGCCAACCGGTCATGGAATAGGCTTTGCTGAATCCGTTCACCGTGATCGTCAAATCCCGGACCTCTTTGGAAAGCGACCCGATGCTGACGTGCTCCGCCCCGTCATAGACCAGCTTTTCGTAAATTTCATCGCTTAAGATGATAATGTCCTCGGCCAAAGCCACTTCAGCCAGCGCGGCTAATTCCTCCCGCGTGTAGACCGAGCCGGTCGGGTTACCCGGGGTATTCAAAATAATCAACTTGGTCCGCGGCGTCATGGCGTTTTCAAACGCTTCGGGCGTCAGTTTCCAACCGTTGGCCATTGAGGTCTCGACCATAACCGGTTCGCCTCCCGCCAGCCGCACCATCTCGGGGTAGCTCGTCCAATAGGGGACCGGCACGATAACCTCGTCCCCTTCTTCCACCGTGGCGAGCAGAGCGTTGTAACAAGAATGTTTCGCCCCAGAACTCACAATGATTTGGTTCGCCCCATACTCCAGTCCGTTGTCGGTCGCCAATTTCACGGCCATCGCTTCCCGCAACTCGGGAAGACCGGAGGTCGGGGTATACTTTGTAAATCCGCCATCCAACGCAGCCATGGCCGCCGCCTTGATGTGGTCCGGCGTGTCAAAGTCAGGTTCGCCCACGCCAAATCCGCAGACATCAATGCCCTCCGCCTTCATGGCCTTGGCTTTGGAATCGACGGAGAGGGTTAATGACGGGGAAATATGGGTGGCGCGGGAAGTGATTTGCATGGGCAGCAGAATGTTGGGAAGGGCGACCTTAGGGGGTGACCCAGTGCTTTTCAACCATCACTTGAATGGAATTTTCCTCCATCGCGATGATTCCCATCTCCTGCCGGGCGTTCTCCTGGGAGTCCGACGCATGGGCGGCGTTGATCATGATGGTCTGGCCGAACTCCCGGCGGATCGAGCCTGGGGGGCTTTCGCCGGGTCGGTTGGCCCAAGGATTTCTCGGATTTTCCGCACCGCATCCCGCCCCCGATAAACCAGGGCCAGACTGGTCTGGCTCCCCGGCAGAGGCCGCATTTCCTCCCGCACTTCACTCGGCCGTTCCCCGGCCATGAAATCCGCGTAAGCTTCGCTGAACGCCTGGTCGGGAGCCAGCATCCGGGCGTAAACCAATTCCAAGCCCGTCCGCGAAAGCAGCCGGGAAAGAATGCCGCCCGTGCGCGACTTGCGCAGCGAATGCGGGGTGATCAGAGCGTAAGCAAGTTCGGTGGCCATACAGAAAATCTCAAAGTCCGCAACGCCTACCCTCCGGAAGCAAAAGCGTCAACGGACAAGACGCTTCCTCCAGCCGCCCGCCCAGTATCCACGAGAACTCTCCTTCCCATTGTCCGAAGAAGCCTTAGAATCGCTCAGCGGCTATTCCATCAGCGAAACCGTCGGCCAGAACCCCCGCATGGTGCAAGGCCCCGAGACCTCCCGCCACGATCACAACAACATTCTCACTCCCATCATGATGGCGGTGGAAATTCTTAAAATGAATGTCGAGGATGAAGAGAGTG
>CAZSPO010000216.1:0-6480 GCA_964608775.1 uncultured Chthoniobacterales bacterium
TCCTTTGACCCAATCGCCAATCGCCACCAATCGCAACCGCCTGGCTGGTGTCAGGCGAATGAGAGATGATGGTTTGCGGCACGCAAATAGCCATGCTAATCTCTTAAACTTGCTTCTTCGCAATATCACCCATGGATAACCGGCCTTCTTCATCCGACCCGCGCCCGGGTAAACCCACCCCATCGCCTGATCCCAATTTTAATTGGCGAGGGCTCATTCTTTTCGCAATCGCTTTTGCGCTGATTGGCGGAGCAATGCTGATGCGCGGCGGCTCCACCGGGCCTGTTGAATCTGTCGATTATCGACGATTCCTCCGCCTCGTCGAAGATCAGCAGATCGCCAAGGATAAACCGCTCACCTTAGTCGTCGAAGATGGACGTCGGGTGCAGACCCTCCGGGGGTTCTACTACAAAAGCGTCCGCCAGACAGACTCCGGGGTGCAGCCAACGGGAGACCCGGTCGAATTCGAAACCGTGGTCTCGTTGGAATATAACCGCGACCTGGAAAAGGTCCTCAACGACGCCGGATTGGTTCCTTCCATTAAATCCGACTCCAATCTGTGGGTGCAGGCGCTTCTCAGCTTTCTGCCCATTTTTTTCCTGCTCCTCATCCTCTATCTTTTTTTCCGCCAACAAATGCGCATGGCGGGCAAAGGAGCGATGAATTTTGGCAAAAGCAAAGCCCGCATGATGGCGCGCGAAAAAAATCGGATCACCTTCAAAGATGTAGCCGGGGTCGAGGAAGCCAAGGATGAGGTGACTGAACTCGTCGAGTTTCTTAAAGACCCCAAGCGATTCCAAAAACTCGGGGGGCGAATTCCCAAAGGCGTGCTCATGGTCGGCCCTCCCGGCACCGGCAAAACCCTCCTCGCCCGCGCCATCGCCGGGGAAGCGGATGTCCCTTTTTTCAGCATTAGCGGATCGGATTTTGTAGAAATGTTCGTCGGCGTCGGAGCCTCTCGCGTGCGCGATATGTTTGAACAGGGCAAAAAATCGGCACCCTGCCTGATCTTCATTGATGAAATCGACGCCGTGGGCCGTCACCGGGGTCACGGGGTGGGAGGTGGTCACGATGAGCGAGAGCAAACGCTCAACGCGCTTCTTGTGGAAATGGACGGTTTCGATACCCAGGAAGGCGTAATCATCATTGCGGCCACCAACCGGCCCGATGTCCTGGACCCCGCTCTGTTGCGCCCCGGCCGCTTTGATCGTCAAATCACGGTCAATCTGCCAGATGTCAAAGGCCGCGAAGAAATCCTGACAGTGCACGCAAAGAAAGTCAAAGTCGCCGAGGGCGTCAACCTTGGGGTGCTCGCCCGAGGGACGCCGGGATATTCGGGTGCGGAATTGGCCAACGTCATAAACGAAGCCGCTCTCATGGCAGCCCGCAAAGGGTTGAAAGGGATTACCATGACGGAGTTGGAAGACGCGCGGGACAAAGTGCGGTGGGGAAAAGAGCGCCGCAGCATGGCGATCAGCGAGAAAGAGAAAGAGACCACCGCTTATCATGAAGCGGGCCATGCTCTGCCGCTGGAATTGCTGGAACACACCGAACCGCTGCACAAAGTCACCATTATTCCGCGAGGCCCTTCCCTTGGCTCCACCATGTGGTTGCCCAATGAGGACAAATATAACATGCGCAAAAACGAGCTTCTCGACAGCTTAGTCGTCGCCATGGGCGGTCGGGTGGCCGAGGAAGTGGTCTTTGGCGATGTGACGAGCGGAGCCCGCGGCGACATTCAGATGGCCACGAACATTGCCCGTCGAATGGTTTGCGAGTGGGGCATGAGCGAAAAGCTTGGGATGGTGGAATACGGCGAGAATGATGATTACGTCTTCCTCGGCAAAGGCCTTTCCCATTCCCGCAACTACAGCGAGGCCACGGCTCAAGAGATTGACCGCGAGGTGCGTCGCCTCTGTGATGAAGCTTATCAGCGGGCCAAAGAGATCATTCTGGCTCATCGCGAAGACCTGGAACTAATTGCGAAGGCTCTGATCAAATACGAAACGTTAAGCGGCACCCAAATTCGGGAATTGATGGAGCATGGCAAACTGCTCAACCCGCCGCCTGTTCCAACCCCGCCTGCCCCTCCCGCTCCGGCCACATCCGAAGAACCGGATGATGACAAACGCCCCAGCACCCCCGATTTCGGCGGAGGTTTGACCCAAGCGCCAGCTGGAACCTGAGGAAAAAGGCAGAAGGGGCAATAAGCGCAATAAGTATTGCTTTTGTCTTATTGAGCGAGTGGCTTTTACGGGCGGGCTTGGGGTATGCCACGGAAACCGCGAATTGAGTTTGAGGGTGCGCGGTATCATGTGATTGGGAGAGGGAACTAGCGGAATGAGCTTTTTCTTGCCACAGGCGCTTGGGAAGCTTTCGAACGGACGCTGATCGAAACCGCTAAACGGTAGGGACGGCGGATTCATGCATTTGTGATGATGAGCAATCATTCCCACGTCGCCATGGAAACGCCTGCGGCGAATCGCTGGATAGCGGAAAGACTGCAGATGGGCCATGTCAGCCGGGTGAGTGGCTGGGTCCACGGGGATCACATCGCCAGCATGAAAGGAAGGAGACGAAAAGTTGAAAAGTAAAACATATTGCGCTGCCCCCTTCTGCCTTATCCCGATTCCCCGTGATTATCGCGACGGCCTACAAGATACGCCCGTTCCGGGTGGGGCTTGCATCTTCAGGGTTGTATCCGCGCCGGGTCCCGCTCACATTCCCAATATGGATTCCACACCTACCATTGCGGCCCGACAACCAGTCAAAGTCGAACTCGAAGCTGGAAAAGATTATTGGTATTGCACCTGCGGTCGTTCGGCGGGCCAGCCGTTTTGCGATGGTTCCCACAAGGGCACTGGGCTGGCTCCGCGGAAATTTACGGCAGAAAAGGAGGGGGCTGCATGGTTTTGCCAATGTAAACAATCGGCGAATGCGCCGTATTGCGACGGCTCACATAAACAGGCTTGAACACCTCCAGCACGTCGGCGGGTGCGCCGTTGTTGGAGCCGTTCCGGGTCGGTATTTTCCGGGCGGTTTGGACCGCGTCTCTTTTTACGAATTTGGGGACGTTGATGCACCAGGTGGGAGCGGCCTGGTTGATGATTTCGATGACGGATTCGCCGCTGCTCGTCGGCTTGCTGCAGACCGCCGGGACGTTGCCTGTTTTTCTGGTGGGGTTGCCTGCGGGGGTTTTGGCGGATCTCGTTTCCCGGCGGACCATGTTGCTTGTAACAAACGCTTGGATGCTGGTTGTGGCGGCTGCCTTGGCGGCGGTAAACGAGATGGGTGGGATGACGCCCGGTCTTTTGTTGTTGTTCACTTTCTTGCTGGGCATTGGTGGGGCGCTGAGTTTGCCGGTTTGGCAGGCCACCGTGCCCCATTTGGTGCCGCGCGAAATGCTCGGGAGTGCCGTCTCTCTCAACAGCATGGGGTTCAACACCGCCCGCGCGGTGGGACCGGCTATTGGAGGATTGCTGGTGGCTGCCTCGGGGCCTTCTCTCGTCTTTATGTTGAATGCCTGTTCCTTTGTCGGGGTTCTGGGCGTGTTTGGCTTTTGGCGGCCTCCCAAACGGGACCGGCAATCGACCGAGGATGTGCTGGGGGCTTTGCGGGCTGGGGTGCGTTACATTCTGTATTCCCCACCGCTTCACGCACCGTTGGTGCGGGTGGCAGCATTCATGTTTTGCGGAGCCGTGGTGCTGGCCTTGCTGCCGTTGGTGGCGAGGGAGGTTTGGCAGCTGGACTCTGGCGGTTATGGGCTTCTCTTGGCGGCCTTCGGAGTCGGGTCCATCATTGGGGCCGCCATTTTGCCTGGGTTGCGTCGGTTTTGGCCGGTCGATGGAATCACGGCCGCATCGGCGGTGGTGGCGGCCGTGGCGTTGCTGTCGCTGGGAAGCACCCATTCTGTGGTGCTCGCCGGGATGGCGATGTTTGCCTGGGGGGTCGCCTGGACCACTTCTCTGGTCAATTACAATGTGGCGATGCAAATGGCCATCGCGGGTTGGGTGCGCGGGCGGTCCATGGCATTTTACCAATTGGTCTTAATGGGAAGCCTGGCATTGGGCTCTTGGGCATGGGGTTGGCTGGCCTCTGTGACCCAACCGCAGGAGACTTTTCTTTGGGCGGCCGGACTGATGGTCAGCAGCTTGTTGTTGATTCTCCGATACCGATTGGCAGCGAGCGAGCAGCTGGATGCCCGATCACAATCGGAGGTCGTAGAGCACGAATTCGAGCATCATCCGACCCATCCGCACGGACAGGAAGAGGGGGCGGTTCTGGTGACGATTGAATACCGAATCCGGGATGAAGATGCGGAGCGTTTTCGGGAGATTATGCGGCAACTTCGGATTCTGCGGAAGCGGGATGGGGCAGCCGTGTGGCGATTATACCGGGATTCGCAGGATTCGCAGGTTTATATTGAGCTTTATCGGGTGGAAACTTGGGCGGAGCACCTGCGGGGGCATGAACGGCGGTTGGTGTCGGATCAGGGGGTCTACGATGAGGTGCGTCGATTGCACGTTGGTCCGGATCCTCCCCGAGTGGCGCATTATCTCAACGTGCTGTCGTGAGGGCTGGTCAGCTGAGAGAGAATGGTTTGCCGGTTTGCAAGGTGACTTCGCGCACGCCCTGAATGCCGAGCAAAGCATTCAAAGTCGCCGCTGCCTGATCCACGTCGAGTCGTCCCGTTTTCACTTCGAGCACGCCCGCGTTGCTCTTGATGTCCAACGGGCCGGGGGCATCCGCTCCGAGGAGACGGCTGCGGGCGGTGTTGATAATGGCGGCATCTTCAAATGGACCGGGGGCATCTCCGCCCATGTTAGAAATGTCGGAAAGGGCGTGTGCCGAGCCGACCTCCGGCTCACAGGCGACCAAGGTCCCGACGGTAACGAGGCTGCTCATCCGAAGGACGACGGCGTTGTGACGTTTTTTTTGGGCTGTTTCGGTTGGCTTGAGGGGAGCGGTTGTTGGGGAGCGAATTGCGAGGTCCGGTGGGGGAGCAATTTTGGGCACCCGAACCTTTTGCTCGGACACGGGGATGGCGAGGGTAGCGGCGGGAGCGGGTTGCCAAACCCCGGAATCGGGGCGGGAGGTCGTTCGAGTGGCTGCGCATCCCGTGAACCAAACCGCAAGCGGCACGAGAAAAAAGGCGACGGGAAAATAAAGACCGGGCATGGGGTGACGGAGCATGACACGCACTTTGACGGGGTGACCGCATGGATTCATCAAAGAAAAACGGATGGGGATCGGTTTTCGGTTGTGGGAGGTTCCCCCTGTTTCTAGGGTGATTGAGTGAAACGCTTTTTTCAATGGGCGGCTATTCTGGGAGGGGCTGCTCTGGCGATGTTATCCGTGGGTTGCCTGCCTGTCGGGGGGGCGGATCCGGCTAAATTGATTGCCGACGCGGAGGAGCGCATCAAGTTGGACGACGTGCCGGTGGCGATTGATCTCTATGAAAGGGCGTTGGATGGAACGGCGGCAACATCCGAGGTGCATTTTCGGCTTGGGCTGCTTTACTTGGACAAAGCGGGGCAGCCGTTGAGCGCGGCGCATCATTTCGAGCGTTACCTGAGCTATCGACCCGACGGGCGATATGCGGTGGAGGCGCGGGACTATCGGGAGCGGGCAGAGCGGGAAGTGCTGTCGCGCAGCGGCGAGTTGGGGTTTCTCACCCGGGAGGAAGCGGCGCGATTGAAGAATGAGAATTTAACGCTCCGACGGCAGCTTGCCCAGAAGACAGGGAAAACGGGAGTGGGGGGCTCGGTTTTCGATCGGGCGAGTCTTTACACGGTTGAGTCGGGAGACACTTTGGCGGTCATTGCCGGGAAGGTTTATGGGAGCCAGGCCAACTGGAAGATAATTGAGGAAGCCAACCGCAGCCGAATGCCGGATCTGCGACAATTGCAGCCGGGCATGGTGCTGATTGTGCCGCCGCTCTGATTCACCCGGATGACGCTGACCCGGATTTTGCAGGTGGCGATTGCCGCTTTTTGGCTTGTGATGATGAGCCTGCTTGTGCGGCAGGAGGTGTTTCGAATCGAAGGGGGGGGGCGACGGGTGCCACTGGATTTTTTGGTGCGGTTGTTCTTTGAACAGGGCCAGACGTCTGAGCTCGAAATTCGGCGTGATGGATCAGCGATCGGGAGTTTGGAAATTTCTCCGCTACCTGAGGAGGTTTCGGAGGGAGAGCTCGGGGTGCGTTTTTTTATCAACAGCCTCTTTTTTTCAGGAGGCGAGAGACCGTTGCGATTTGTCACTGAGCTGAAGTTTTTTTTTCGCGAGGAAGATTTGTCGTTACAACGGGCGACGGGTTGGATTCGAGCGCGAAATGTGGATGAGACCGGTCGGTTTGACCTCGATTTCCAGCAGGAAATTTTGGTGCTGACAGTCGGAGAGGGGGGCGGCACCGAGACCTGGAGGGGATCGTTTGCTGATGCAGAAAGGGAGCTGCAGCGGCTCCTGGGAGGGGCGCCCGCG
>CAZSPO010000217.1:0-3740 GCA_964608775.1 uncultured Chthoniobacterales bacterium
TCCACCGGGCCGTTGATGACGGGCGCATGACGCACAAGCGCGGGAGAGTCTGTGCTTTGGGCCAAGGCATGGGATGGTAGAAGGAGAGTGAGAGAGAGCAGGAACGCCGGGGATGAAGTCCTGAGAAGTGAGGAAAAAATACGGGATAAACGAATCACATTCATAACGGCAAGTGCGGCGTGATCGTTTGGGTGAGACGGGGCGGAATGTCAATGGAAAAACATTGTAACAGAATCGTCATCTGCCCACTTGGCGGCTGTTGGCGGGGGATGTTAATCGTAAGTTGCTGTCGGGCAGTGCGTTGTTAGTAAGGATGCGGCGGGGTGCGCGGGATGGCTGGCTATCTCACGACGTTCTGCGTAGATACGGCTTAGCGGCCACTCAAACCAGGCCAGAGCATGAGAGCTGCCGCAAACAAATCTGCAATCTCAGGTGAGTTCGCCTGCAATCTTCCCCACGCTGCCATCGCTTGCTGAGTGGAAGTGACTGCGTTCCGAGCCTCGGCCCTTGAAAGCAGCGCATCCAAATCGTAATCGGCGGTGTGCCGCTGCTGCTGCAAATCCACAAATGTTCCGGCAACCAAAATGAGATCGGCATTGTCGGCAATCGGCAGTCTTCCCCACCACGGTTTAAGAAGCTTACTGGAAGGGGTTTGTTTCTGAAAATCTTCGCACACGGATTTCATCTTATTATGCACAAACGCCCGCCCCGCAAAGTTTCTCATTGGAGCTTGGGCACGCAGTGAACCGAATGAAAGCCGGGTGACCTCTTCAATCAAGAAGTGGAAAAAAGCGTAGTAAGCAGCGGAGACCGACCTGCGAAGATTTGCCTGCTTGGGCCGATTGTGATCAAGGTCGGCCAGCATGCGAGCCTGGGCCAACAACTCTTGGCTATAGCGGCGCATCAGAAGAGTTCGCCTCGCATTTGCTTCTCGCGCTTTACCTGAACATATGGCCAGTGCCTCTCGCCGTCTTCGCGCCGGATGACATTTCGAACCCAACTAATCATGGGCTGGATTTTATTCCAACTGATCGTGGAATCCGGAGTGGCGTTGGGGAAAATCAGATAGACGAAATACGAAGGTGAGCCGGTATGGTCCTCAGCAAATGTGACGGCGACCTTTTTGGGTTTTGGAAACCCATGACTGGCCAGCAGCTCTGGGGATATTTCAGCTTCCAGATTCTTTGGATTCACTCCATCGACGATCATGATTAAAATCATACCCGCCCTGCATTTGAACGTCAACGGATCATCGCCATGGTCGGATCCATACGGGATGCCGGCAGGATGCCCGCGCTTCGGGGGGGCGGTGCCTGTTCGCGGGGTTGCTGGATTAGGCGCTTCGCGCGGTTGGTTGGTGGCGGGCAGGATGCCCGCGCTCCGTGCGGAAATGGCTTTTCAAATGCGGGGTTTGGTAGTAGGCGGGGGCTCTTATGAATCGTCGTACTTTTCTTCGGACCGCCGCCGCTGGGGCGGCGGGACTACCCGCACTGGCTTCCGGCACGGAAACTAGCGGGGAGGTCGATCAGTTGAAGAACACCTCCCTTTCTTCGTCGCCCCGGACGAATGGGGATGAGGAACGCTTCCGCAATCTGGCGGGGCAATTTGGAAAGGGATTGCCACATGATGAACAGGGGTTGATCGCGCCCAACGCCTATGCCTCTTTGAAGGAAGCGCTGGCGGCGGATCGTTTTGATCTCATGGAAGCCGTGCCGCTGGGCGGGCGCAGGAAACTGGCCAATCCGCTCGCAGCCAAGGTTCGCGGTCGAGAGGGGCGAGACCCGAGAATGCTACAATGCCCGCCACCCCCGAGCGTCGGGAGCAGGGAATTGGCAGATGAAATGGCTGAGTTGCGCTGGATGTCGCGTCTGCGGGATGTGCCCTTTGACGACTACCATGCGTCGACTGTCGCGCAGGAGGCATGGGAGGATCTCTCGGGGAGGATCGGGGATTATGCAGGAGCCGAGGGCGGGATGGAGAATCTTTTTCGGAAGGTGACGCACAGGGATGCAAAAGGGCCGTATGTCTCTCAATTCCTTTTGTTGGATTTTAATTATGGGGGCGTCGCAGATTTCGCAACGTTACAAGATTTGTCCGACCGGAGCAGATTACCTTAAGGAGCCTGCGGAATGGCTGCGGAACGTGCGGGGGTTTGCCCCTCAGAAATCGCCCGTGTTTTTGCCATCGCCCCGTTATCTGACAACCGGGCGTGATCTGGCAGAATGTGTGCATCGCGATTTTACCGTTCAACATTTTATCAATGCCGCTTTGATTCTGTTGGGCGGCAATTATTCGCAAAAGGCGCGTCGTTTTCCTTTTGCGCAGTCCAACCCGTATCCGGATTCGCAGACGCAGGCACCGTTTTGCACGTTTGGGGAACCTGAAGTGCTGGATTTAATCTCGCAGGCGTCGACGTTTGCATTGGAGGCTGCGTGGTATCAGAAGTGGGTGGTGCATTGTTATCTCCGACCGGAGGAGTATGCGGGTCGGCTGGAAATGGCGAGACAACAGGGAGAAACTTCGGCGATGCACATGGAAGCGCTGAAGGGCATGAGTGCGACTCACGATTTGAAAGCGCACGGCAATTTATTATTAAGCCAGACCTATCCAGAGGGGTGTCCCCTGCATCCTTCTTATCCTTCCGGGCACGCTGCGATCTCCGGCGCCTGCGCGACGGTTTTAAAAGCTTGTTTCGATGAAGAGACCCCTTTCCCTCGACCGATGCAGGTGAGGGAGGGCGAGTTGAAACTTCTGGAGAGGGAGCTGCGAACCGGGGATGAGCTGGATAAACTGGCGATGAATATCGCGATGGGACGCAATTTTGCAGGGATCCATTGGCGGTGCGACGCAAGAGAAGGGATTCGGTTGGGGGAAAAAGCGGCGATGACGGTGTTGGGTGAGGCGCGTTTGCGGCGGGTGGAGAGTCAGGTTCCCTTCCGTTTTACCTCGGTGGATGGAGTGGTGGTGAAGGTTTGATTTAACATTGGCATGCGCGCGTTGAATTGCCTTCGATCCGCCCCGGCGATTGTGCCCTTGGGGTTTGTGAGCACTGCCGGGTTGGCCGCATTCGGCGTGGCACCTGCATGGCAATTGGGAGGAGTGGTGCTACTGCTGTGCGCCGGTTGGATCGTGCAAATTGTATCGGGATCGGCGGATGTTTCGAGCACCGTGCGCTGCCGGTGCTGGATGGGGGTGTTGATGCTCGGCACATTGCTGGCAGCGGCCCTGTTGTTTCGTCCCGAAGGACGTTGGGATGGCGGGAATGACGATGGCTTGTATGCCAATGTCGCGGTGCATTTAGCAAAAACGGGGTCGAGCGTGGTGGAGAGTTCCGCATTTGCGTCGGTGCCGGAAGGATTGTTGAAGCTCTTCATTGGTCGAAGACCGGTGCAGGCCCAGCCTGGCGGGGCGGATTTGCAGCAACTTTGGGGACCTGCGAATGGAGCTTTTTTCGTGGATCAATCTGCCATCACGGACGCACCAGCGGGTGGTGCCCAGGAGTTTGGGTGGGCGATTCAATTTCCGAATGGGATGCCGGTCTGGCTCGCAGGCTGGTTTGTGTTGGGAGGATACGAAGGGCTTGCTGCGGGGGCGTTTATTCTTTTGCCGATTGTGGCGTGGCAGTTGGGCCGGATGATGATGGGGATCGGCGGTGGGTGGGTGGGTGTCGGAACTGGTTTGTTGGTCCTGGATCTTATAGAGCAACAAAAGGAGGTCAACATGACCAAGACTCAATCGCT
>CAZSPO010000217.1:3750-6469 GCA_964608775.1 uncultured Chthoniobacterales bacterium
TGGGTGTCGGGACTGGTTTGTTGGTCATGACCAATCCCCTGATGGTCTGGCTGGCGAACACTCACTTTGCTGAATTGCTGGTGGCAGCGTGTTGGCTGGCCGCGCTTGGATACCTTGGGCAGGCAGGAAAGGGAGCCACCCTCTCGGGCGCAGGCGCTGCATGGTGGGGGGCGGCAGCAGCGAGCGTGAAAGTGGAGGGGCTCCTGCTGGCGGCAGGGCTGAGTATCGTGGCGCTCTGGTTTCACGGAAGCAACCGTCGATTTGTAGTAGCTTACGCAGTCGGCTGGATAGTGGCTCTCCCTTGCGTGGCCGCTGCCTACGGCCCGGTGGGTGGACTGAATGCGCTGGATACCATGCTTAGCTTTTTGCAGCCCAAGGCGCTCCTGCTTTTGATCATGATTCTGTGCACTGGATTTTTGGCTTGGGTGTTTCGGCATCGAATGCTGGCCTTGGTCATTCAACCAAAGACACGGCTGGTGGCAGCCGGCCTCTGTATCATTGGGTTGCTCTGGTTCGGGCTATGGCGTCCGACGTTCGAGGCAGGCCATCTCTTCTATTACTGGCCGGCTGAACAGGAGATCCTGTCATGGCGCGCATTCACTTTCCAGCGGCTCAGTTGGTATCAAATGCCGTGGGGATTGGTCGGCATGAGTGTTGGGGTGGTGCTGGCAATCTTGTTGGCAGGTCGCCCGATCAGGCGGTCAGCAGGAATTGAGGCCTTCGCGCTGTTTGGGGTGACGATTATTTTCGGCGCACTTTATTTCTACGATATCCGCAATAATCCGGTGCAACCTTATGCCATGCGGCGACTGGTCCCTGTCGTCCTGCCGGGATTCCTGGCGGCGAGTTTGTGGGGATGGAACGCTTTTGGGGACAGGTTGAGGTCGTCCTGGAAGCAATGGGGGGTCAAAGGCACAGCGTTAGCTGTCATGACGGCGGGTCAGCTGTGGGGGTTGAGCGCGCTGCGAGCCGTCCAGCCCGACCCAGGTATGGCGGAACCGCTAAGCGCACTCGCATCGCAACTGCCGGGCAATGCCGCAGTGGTTGTATTCAACGACGCAGTGGGGCGACGTTTGGCGACGCCGCTGGTCTGCCTAGCAGGCTTGGATACGTTACAGTTGCAACATGGCAGCGGGTATGATCCGCAGAGCATCATCGCGTTGAGGAAACTTTCCTTATCGATGCAAAAAGCGGGGCGGCCGCTCTATTGGTTGAAGATTCAGCAACGCTGTGCTCCGGGGCAGTCAGGGATGTTAGTAACGAGCTACCGCCGCCATCTCGCAGAGGGCAGACCGGAAGGGGTAATCGAAGAACGGCTTTCATTTCAATGGATGGAAGTCACCCCGTCGTTTCATCCTCGCCAAGTGTCGGCACCAACTGAGCCAACAGATGCGGAAGATGGTGGCGAATAATTTTGCACCATCCGCAAACGGGCGGAATTTGCTGCGGGTCCCGTGCGCTCTGGGGCAATAGTCGATGGGGAGAAAAGCCAGGTTTTGACCGCAGCCGAGCGCGGCGAGCGTGGCGGTGGTTGTGCAGGAGAAGCCGGGGGGCAGCCAGTGGAGCCAGGTTTTGGCGCTTTCGCGGCTGAACACTCGCAAGCCGGAGTTCAAATCGAGGATCTGGGATTGGAAAAGAACCGAAGCGAGGTTGGATGCGAGTCGTTTCACCAGCAGTCGACATGTTTTCCATTGTCCATAATCAGTTGAGCGGCAGCCGATGACTTGATGAATGCCAGGGCGTATGGCGCGCAGACAGGCGAGGAGATCTTCCATGCGGTAAGTGCCATCGGCATCGATCCAGGCGATCCAATCGCCATTGGAGGCTTCGGTTCCCAGTTTTCTTGCCGCCCCGCTTCCGTGCGATTTGGTGAACGAGAAAATGCGCCAGGACGGGGGGGCTGTTTCGAGCCCGTGATCCAGAGATCCATCATCGACCACGATGATTTCGAAGTGCATGGTCCCTAATTCCTGGAGAAGAAAATTTTCGATCCGGGTAATTCTCGTCACGACCTCTGCTCCTTCGTTCCTGACCGGGATTACCACAGAATACTTCATGGTTGATGATGTTATCGGGAGTCTGGCGCTGCAATAAATGAAAATCTGACCCACGCGGATTTTTGACGAATTTGATGCGATCTCTATCCACCCTTGGAGGGTCTGGCTAGAATGGCACTAACTTAAGGCGGGTTTTGGATGTTGCCGTTGTGTCGCCCGTCGCTGAGAAGAGGTCACCCATACGGGGTTGCCTCTCGGCAGGTTGTCTCCGCTGCGCTTCGGCTCAGGGTTGGAAAGACATATACCATTGGCACCCAGGGCGTTGCTTTATAAGCGTTAACTTGTTGGATAGAGCCGTTGCTGGCCCGGCAGGGCCCCAAGGAAATTAGCCGACGCGAGCCCACCGGATCCCTCAGAATATGATTTGCCCCGGCAGGGGCTGTGGAACTATCTTTTAACGGTCCCATCGACTCATCTCTCGTGGCATTACTATCTTGTTTTTAGCACCAAAGACCGGGTCGCCACAATATCCGCCGCATGGCAACCTCGGCTCCACGCTTTTTTGGGCGGGGTGATCAATCAACTCGACGGTCAGGGGTCAAGTATGACGAACATTTTCTCTGGTAGCAGGAATAGTCGCGCCGCCCCTGCCGGGGCGAAATTATATTGGAAAAGAACCGGTGGCTCGCGCCACCGGCTAATATCCTGAGTGCCTCCGGCAC
>CAZSPO010000218.1:0-6434 GCA_964608775.1 uncultured Chthoniobacterales bacterium
TATGAAGACGATTTTCCATCCAAGAGAATCCATTGAACAGGTCGAAGAAGGGCTGCAATTGGCTCCGAAGTTTGATGAGGCGGGCGTCATCCCCGTTGTGACAACTGACTTCACCACTGGCGAGTTGCTCATGCACGCCTATATGAACGAAGAAGCATTGCAGATGAGCATCAAGACTGGCGAAGCGCATTACTGGAGCCGCAGCAGACAAATTCTCTGGCGGAAAGGAGAGACATCTGGACTTGTGCAGCACGTTCGTGAAATGCGGGTTGACGACGATCAGGACTGCATCTGGCTCAGGGTCGATGTTGCGGGCTCTGGAGCCAGTTGTCATGTTGGATATCGGAGTTGTTTTTATCGCTCTGTTCCGCTCGGAGCCGAAGCGGGGAGGCCCCTGGTATTTGTTGAGACATCGAAAGCGTTCGATCCGGCCGCCGTTTATGGCGACGCCCCCAATCCGACCCGTCTATGAGTGCGCCATTGGTTCTTATCGTCGGGTTTCTCGGCGCTGGAAAAACGACTTTCCTACGACAGATTCTGCCCTTGCTCGAAGCGTGTGGCTTACAGCCCTTCGTGATCATCAATGATTACGCCAACGCCCGAGTAGATGCCTCCTCGCTGCAAAAGATGGGCCGCACCGTCGCCCCGATTAATGGCAATTGCATCTGCTGCGACTCGGTCATTGAGCTGATGAATGTCCTGCTGGAAATCCCGGAGGACCCCAAGCGGGTTGTTTTGATCGAGGCCAATGGGACGACCGACCCGACCGCGCTGATCGAACATCTGCTCGTCAATCCAGAGCTTCGTCGTCGCTTCTCACCCGTCCTGCAAGTCGCCGTGGTGGATACAAAACGTTGGCAGAAACGCCATTGGCACAACGAACTCGAGCACCTGCAAGTCGAGACGGCGAGCCACATCCTCTTTACCCGCGAGGATTCTGTTCCCAAAGAACGTTTCGCACAAGTCCGTGCCGAAATAGAGTGGTTCAACCCGAAGGCCGATTGGATCAAAGTGGGATCATTCGCGCAGACGTTGGAGAAAATGGTTTTAGCAGAGGAAAACCATCCTGAGCGACCGCAGGGGCCTCACCCGCACGCAGAGCACCAATCCCATGATCATCCTCACAAACACGATGACCCCTGGCATGATACGCATCATCATCACCATCGGCACGAACTTTCTCACGCATTCGTCGGTTTGGAAATCGGATTACCCGACCCTATGCATGCCGTGCATTTGCAGAAGTGGTTGCAATCGCTGCCTGTGGAAGTTCTGCGGGTCAAAGGAGTCGTGCGACTGGCGGAGGAGCCGGAACAATGGCTCCAGTTTCAACGGGTGGATGAACTTTGGGGTGAGGCCACACTCTTCGAACTGCCACAAAAACCCGTTGTTCCGGCCTGCGCGATTCTCATCGGCGTGAAAATTGACGAAGCTAAGATTCGCGAATCACTTAACATCGCCATGAAAGAGTAACCTGATGAACATTCCAGAAACGAAAACGGTTATCGTAGGAGCGGGAGCTGCGGGAGTTGGGATGGCCACGGCACTCGCGGATTTCAAGGTGCCCAATGCGCTCATGCTGGATCGCCACGGAATCGGAGCCTCCTTCGATCGGTGGCCAGCTGAAATGCGCCTCATTACGCCGTCATTCAACACGACTCCGTTTGGTATTTTGGATTTGAATGCCATTTCTCTCAACACTTCTGTGGCAAACTACCTCGGTGTCGAACACCCCACTGGCAAGGAATACGCCCGCTACTTACGGGCCGTTGTCCACGGTATGAAACTGAAAATCCATGCGCCTTGTGAAATCACCGACGTGTGGGAAAACGAGGGCGGAGGCTTTTTACTCGAGACGACTGAAGGAATGCTTAAAACCGATTTCCTCATCTGGGCGGCAGGTGAGTTTCAGTATCCGCGCACGGACGATTTCCCCGGCGCGGAGCTTTGCCGACACAATGCCACCATTCCGTCATATCGCGAACTTGAAGGTCGCGAGCCTATCGTGATCGGTGCATTCGAAAGCGGTGTGGACGCGGCCGTGCACCTGGCTCGGCTGGGGCGGGAAGTCGTTCTGCTGAATTCTGGTGAAGCTCTGGCGTTCGCCGATCAAGACCCGAGTTTATCGCTTTCGCCATTCACCCGCGGACGCCTCGCCGAAGTCCAGCGCACTGGCAGAAATCTAAAAATCTATCATCGATCCAAAGTCATTGCCGTCGAGCGCAACGGACGGGGCTACGTGGTGCGCACCCAGCGGATGGAAGAGTTCCACTCTCCCACTCCGCCCATTCTCGCCACCGGATTTCGCGGCGGAACCGGTGTGGTCGAACACCTCTTCAACTATCGTGAGGACGGACAAATCCTTCTTTCGGATGACGACGAATCGACACTGGCCCCCGGTCTGTTTTTGGTCGGACCGCTCGTCCGGCATGACCACCATATTTTTTGTTACATCTACAAGTTCCGGCAGCGCTTCGCTGTCATTGCCGAAACCATCGCTGACCGCATGGGCATCCCTGTATCTGACGAGTTGCTTGAATTTTACGAAAAAAACCAGATGCGTCTCATCGATTTGAGCTGCTGCGGTCAGGAATGTGCGTGCTGAAAAGTTTTCAAAAGCACCCCAAATCCCATGAAAACCAATCCCACCGTCTATTTCTTTGGCAATGCACTCACTTCGGGCCTGCTGTTGCTTGCCATCCTCGTCGGTTCCGTGATCGGCACGATCTCTCCCAGCACCGGAGAGGCGCTTGGCAACTGGGTGGATCCCGCCATCCTGACCTTGGTTGGGTTGTTGTTTTTCGAAGTGCGTTTTGAGACCTTGAGGTATCTGCGGGGCTACCTGCGTTTTCTGAGCATCGCGTGGGTGGCGAATTTCGTCATCATTCCGGCTTTGGGATATGGTCTTGCCGCCATCGTGATGGGGGGCCAACCACCGTTCTTTCTTGGGCTCTTCATCTACTTCATGGCACCCTGCACCGACTGGTTCCTTGGGTTTACCCGCTTGGCGAAGGGGAATGTCGCGTTGGGGGCTGTTCTGCTGCCGATCAACCTCATTACGCAACTCCTGCTCTACCCGGTTTATCTTGGCCTCTTTGCCCAAAAGAGTGCCGAAAGCGGCATCGGACAAATCGGTGGTAATCTCCTGAATTGGTTCCTCATTCCCCTCCTTTGCGGAGTCGTGGCGCATTTGATTCTCCGGAGGTCCCTCAAACCCATCACTTTAGAGGCGGTGCTCGGTTTCAGCGGCAGGGTGGTTCCCTTCATCCTCGCTGTGATTGTCCTCGGAATCTTCGCCGCTAATATCGGCACCATCCTCGCGCATGTCGAAACATTTGCCCTCGTCCTTCTCGCAGTCCTTGCCTTTTTTATAGCCACTTACTTTTTGGTCGAAGGTCTGTCTGCGCTCTTCAAGTTGGAATACCCTGAGCGTGTTCTCCTCACCATGACGACAGCCGCACGCAATGCACCGCTCATGCTGGGCATCACTGCTGTCGCATTTCCTGACCAACCCCTTGTCTATGCCGCCATCATCATTGGGATGCTCGTCGAGTTCCCGCATCTCACCATCTTGAAACACATCCTACTGCACCGAGCGGAAGTGCCAAATACCATTTCATCTCTATGATCGACGCAATCCAGAGTTGACATTTGAGATTTGGCTCTCACTTTGCAAGCCAACTTGACACGCGAAGTCCAATCCACGGCAACAACCAACCCAACAAAGGTAAGCACCAATGAAAATCATGAAAATCCAGACCCATAAACCGCGCTTTTATTCACTTAAAAAACCCTCATTCACGCTTGGCCTGGCAGCCGGGTTGGTCGCCTGCCTTTCCATCCTGTCCGCCTCAGCCGAGACACAAATCGTGGCGGCGGAAAATTTTTATGGCGGGGTGGCGGCAAAGGTCGCCGGGCAGGAAGCCACCGTCACCAGCATCATGAGCAACCCGAACCAGGACCCACACGAGTTCCAAACAGATGCCGCCACAGCCAAAGCGGTGGCCGAAGCCGACATCGTGATTTACTCGGGAATCGGTTACGACGATTGGATGGAAAAACTCCTCGCTGTTCCCGGAAAAGAGACAAGGACAGTCATCAATGTTTCCAAACTAATCGGAGCCAAGGACGGGGACAACCCTCATATTTGGTATAACCCGGAGACCATGCCCGCGCTTGTCTCTCAGTTGGCCGAAGTGCTGAAGAAACCGGAAGCGGTCGCCGAGTTTTCGGAAGAAATGAAGCCTCTGCTCGATGAGATTGCCGCGCTCAAGCCCAAGACGACCGGTCTGAAAGTCACCGCTACAGAGCCTGTTTTTGGTTATATGGCCACCGCCCTCGGCATGGAGATGCTCAACTACGATTATCAATTGGCGACCATGAACGATACCGACCCGAGTTTTCAACAGACCGCCGATTTCGAGAACAGCCTAAAATCGAAGACCGCCAAGGTGCTTTTTTATAACAACCAAGTCACCGACCCGTCGACACAGCAGATGCAGGCGATTGCGAAAGCCAGCGGGGTGCCGATTGTCGGCGTGAGTGAAACCGAACCGCCGGATGCGGGTTCGTATGGGGCTTGGATGCTTTCGCAACTCCGTGCCCTGGCTGCGGTTCTCCCTCAGTAGGATTCCACATGGCGGAACCAGATATTATCTTCGAGAGTGTCGGCATCCGTTTCGGCAGCCGACAAATTCTGCAGGGGATCGATGCCAACATCGAGCCTGGGGAATTTGTTGGGATTTTCGGCCCGAACGGGGCCGGGAAATCCACCTTGGTGAGTGCGCTTTTGGGTCTGTGCCCCATTTCCTCGGGTAAAATCGTGGTTTTGGGAAAAGAACCGGAGGCCTCGCGGTCGAAGATTGGTTACATGCCGCAGAGCCGTTCCCCATTTGAAGGGGCGGCCCTTTCGGCCCGGTCCATGGTTGCCGCTGTGCGAGGCGGTTGCCGGTGGGGACTGCCTTGGGAAACGCGGGCCGACCGCGAGGAGGTGAACCGTGCCCTTTACGAAGCAGGGGCCGAAACCTATGCCGCTCGTCCGTTTAACCTCCTCTCTGGAGGGGAAAAGCAACGCATCACGCTCGCCCAAGCGTTGCTGGGCAACCCTCAGATTCTCATCTTGGATGAGCCATTGGCCAGTTTGGATCCGAAGAACCAAGGTCTGTTGGTCGAACATATCCGGGATATTTCGCGAAAAAACGGCACGACCGTGCTCTTCATTGCGCATGATCTGAACCCGCTTCTCCATTGCATGAGTCGCGTTTGGTATTTGGCCAATGGTAGAAGCCGCATCGGGCGCGTGAGCGATGTGGTGAACTCAGAATCATTGTCGAACCTTTACGGATCACGGATCGATGTCGTTGAGGCCGCGGGTCGGGTCTTTGTTCTCAACGCCGAGAATCATGTGACGGAGGCCGCACGCCATGCTTGAGCACATTCTCTCTTATTGGTCTTACGATTTCGTGCGAAATGCGCTGGCCGCCGGTTCCATCGCAGCGGTCCTCGGCGCGGTGGTTGGATACTTTGTAATCTTGCGCAATGTCGGTTTTGCCGCTCATGCGCTGGGGCATGTTGGATTCACGGGTGCGACCGGTGCTGCGTTGCTCGGATTAACGCCTTTACAAGGAATGTTAGGAATCGGATGCATCGCGGGGGCGCTCATGGGATCGACCGGCAACCGTCTCGACCGCAGTGAAATGGCGGTGGGCATGGTGCTTTCGCTGGCGCTGGGAGTTGGCACCCTTTTTTTGGCGCTTTACAAAGGATTTGCAGGGCAGGCAACGGCCATTCTTTTCGGAAATATTTTTGGGGTCTCCCAAGCACAAATCACCCAAAGCCTCTGGCTGGCACTGGTGAGTCTGGCGGTGCTCGCGCTTTTCTCCAGACGGCTCCTCTTTGCCAGTGTCCAGCCCGATCTCGCCCGCGCCAGAGGACTTTCGATCACCCTGCTCTCGACCGGATTCATGATCATCCTGGCCATCAGCGTCACGTTGGCTAGTCAAGTGGTTGGCATTTTGCTAGTATTCACCTTGGTCATTGGCCCGGCCGGCATTGCCGCTCGCTTGTGCAGAACCTTTTTCGGTTCTGTCGGCATGGCCATTGCTCTGGCGCTGGTTGCCGTTTGGGTCGGAATTTTTCTTGCATGCATCACAAATTTGCCACCAAGTTTTTGGATTCCTTTGCTGCTCTTTTTGGCTTACGCAATGGCTGAACTGCTGGCCCGATTTATCATTCGCTCTGAGCGGTGATCCCTATCACTTCATTCCCCAACAACAAACCCACCACCTCACAACATCCCATGAACACCCACATCGAAAAACTGATCGAACAAGACGCAAAAGTCGCAGCTAGCCTCGCTCACGCGATTCAAGACTATCGCCACGCCAAGGATGACCTCGCCCATGCCGCAGCGGATTTGAAACATGCTCAGGACG
>CAZSPO010000219.1:0-6429 GCA_964608775.1 uncultured Chthoniobacterales bacterium
CACCTTCAAATTTTCTCCCCTGGCGGCTGCGTGATCTCAGGGCTCGCCATTATCGATGTGATGATGCACGTGGAGGCCCCGATTTTTACCTACGCCATCGGGTGCGCGGCGAGCATGGCGGCGGTCATTCTGGCCTGTGGAGAGCCCGGGCATCGCTACATCCTTCCAAGCGCGGTGGTGATGATCCATCAACCCAGCGGCCAACTGGGTGGCACCATCGAGAATGTTCGCTCGACCATGGGATTTCATAATCGCCTTGAAAAACGCATCACCGAACTGCTCTCCAACAGAACGGGCAAATCGCCCGCAGCCATTCGCAAAGCCTGCCGCATCGACAATTGGCTGAGTGCACCCGACGCACTCGCTTTCGGACTCGTGGATCACACGCTCACCCCATTCATCCCAACCACCACAAAGGAATAAACAAAGCATGAACAGCGAACCCAAAGACACATCAACACCCGAACCCCAAACTCGGGGGCAGCTCATCGAGGAATTCATCGAAGCAATGGGCGGGGATCTTGATTTCGAAGAAGCGAATAGTGAAGAATACATGAGATTCCACAAGGAGCTTGCGATCTTCGGGAGTGATCCTCAATTGGAGACCGCAGTTGCCTCGGTGCCCTTGGCGGAAAATGTGAGCCTTTTGCGTTCTGCGCTCCTGTGGCTCATCGAGGACGAGGGCAACAGTGTTTCGTGCGACCAAACAAGTCGTCAACCCATCTGGCGAAGCAGATTGCCCGACAGCCCAACGATGGATCAACGGAAGTCGAGTGCCAGATATCTGCTGAACTGTCTTTCCAAATCGCTCGATGCCCAAACCGATCCCGGCATTGGTAATCTGCTCGAACGCTTTTCTGTGAATCCGTTGCAAATTTTGGAGCAACCCGTGTCCCTGCAGAGGCAGCTCCTTCGGGCCCTTGAACGAACGCCTGATCTTTCCTCACACAAACCTACAAACGCCCCCGACCTCCACTCATGAACAACACCAACCCACCGCATCCCATGGCATCTTTTAATCCGCACACCCAAGAACTCTACACCAAGCCCTTTCAACTCTCTGAACTCTCGGTTTGTCCGGTCGATTTGGTGCAACACGGCATTGTCTTTGGCAGCACTGGCAAAGGCAAAACACGGTATTTTCTGATTCCCATCGTGGAAAAGCTCGTGTCGCAATTCGGGAAAGACTTGGGAAAGAAGGCAGCTGCCTGCGTGATTGATGCGAAAGCCGACATGGAAGGATTTGTCGGCGATATCTGCCAGCGCACTGGTCGCCAGGAAGACCTTCGTGTGCTGAAGGAAGACGGCAATTGCTGGTTTGATCTATTCTCGCAATTCGATGGCAATGCATCGGCCGTGGCGAATTTTCTCTACGACCTGGTTGAGGATGGAAAAAGCGGCAACGGCACCAATGAAGTGTTTTGGGATGAAAATGTGCGTCGGCTGCTCAAGATGGCGGCAGTCGTGGCGGTGGCTTCGCACGGCCCGGATTTCGGAGGACTGCGCGGAATCAAGACGAGCCTCGCACGCCTGACCGACATCCGGGCAGAGACCGGTGACTCAGATGAGGACGACGAAGCACCTGAGTCATTGAAACAGATCCAACAAATCATGCAGGAGGGCGTGGTCCAACAGTGGATCCATGGAGAAACTGCACAATCTGTATTGGACTATTGTAAGAAAGACATTCAGCGCAACTCGGACCGCACCTGGGGCGTCATCAGCAACTATGCCCGCAATTTCACGGAATACTTTTCCGACGATCGGCTCGTGGGACTCTTTGAGCCGCAACCGGACAAGGAGCGCATTATCCCTGAGCGAGTGATCGACGAGGGCCTCATCTTTGTGGTGAGTCTCTCTCCGCTGCTTTACAAGGGACTGGAGAAACCATTTCTCAAATCAATCAAACAATCGTTCTGCCATCGGATCCTCGAGCGCAATCAGCTTTGTAACTACACGGAAACCCCACCGAGCCAGATCAACCAGGAACGTCCAATCCTCTTCGTGATGGACGAATTTCACACCAGCCTGACACCCGACGGATCTCAGAACGAAGCCTTCTTCCTCGATCGCGCCCGGGAGTTTCGCTGCATCTGTCTGTTGGCCACGCAGGGCGTGAGTGCGATCCGGGCGCGCATGGGAAATTATGCAGCGGTGGATCATTTGCTGAACAACACCCGCATGCAGGTTTTCTTCGGAACGTGTTGTCCGGAAACACTCAGCTACTTTGAGCGCATCGTCGGCTGGGAACCTCGCTTGGAGGAGAGTGAAGGATTGGAGCGAACCCCTGCGCCACCCCGTTTCCGCTTGCCGAACCACGAGTTTGCAAGCTGCAGCCCGTGGAAAAAGACGACGAGGCAAACCAATATCCAGCGCCAGCCTCTCATCGACGCGGCAAGCCTTCGCAGGCTTCCGGTTGGCGAAGCCATCGTCGTGGGGCTTGGACCAGAGCCCAAGCGGGTCTGTTTCAAGATCGGTGTGTAATGAAAACCAGAGGACCGGGCCGTATGAGAATTTCCTTCGATTTGGACGGCACGCTTTTTGTTTCCAATCAAAAGGATGCGGGCCCGGCCATGTTCAATTTTGTGCAGAGAGGAAAGGTCGCGATGCTCCGCAAGGACGCACGCTTGCTAATGGCGGCACTGAAAGAACGGGGATGGGAAATCTGCATTTATACAAACAGCCTCAGATCCCGACAATCGCTCATCGTGTGGGCGGGGCGGCTCGGAATTTCCCTCCAAGACGTGATCAACCAACAGATCCATGAAAACAAATGCAACGATCTGGGAGTGCTCCCCGCGCAAGTCCCTTTAAAAATGCCGACTTGGTTCCAAATCGACCTTCATGTGGATGACTCGGAAATCATCGCTCGTGAGGGTCGTGAGAATGGATTCGAAGTTCCCCTGATCAAAGAAGACGATCCAGAGTGGGTGGACAAGGTCCTCACCCGAGCGGACGAAATCGCCTCACAGAAATCCACCCAGACATAAAATCACTTATCCACAACCAACCACTGGCCGGTGCTCATCCCGCACTTCGATGAAAAGTCGGCAATATCAAGCTCATGCGCCTTCTCCTTCTCTCAGATCTCCATTTTCGCTCCGACTGGTATCGGTGGGTTTCCACCCAGACAGCTGATTTGACGGCTGTTGCCGGGGATTTGCTCGATGGATTCCGACAGGGCGGGCTTCTGCCGCAGATGGTTGCTTTAAAAAAATGGGTGGATGGTTTTCCGGGGTTCCTCGCGCTCTCGAGCGGGAACCACGACGGGAACCTCGAAGACTGGGCTGTTGCCGGGGAGTTCATGCAGATGGACAACCGGGCTGAGGCGCTCGCCATCCTCACTTCACCGCACTGGATGGATGTTCTGGAACGTCCGCGAGTGATCACCGACCGTCGGTCGCAGATCTTGGAAACGGAGGGTGGAAAAGTTGTCATCACAACCATTCCATTTTTCCCCGGAAACGATGGCCCCCGCATTTGCTCGACACTTTGGGACGAGGGAAGGCGTTTGCGCTCAGCCTCTGGTTCGCCGTGGCTGGTCCTCCACCATGAACCACCAGCAGACACGATGGTCGGGGGGCACTACGGCGATTCTTCCTTGTTTTACAAGATCCGGGAATACCAGCCCGATTTCGTGCTTTCGGGTCACATCCACGGGCAACCCTACGCTGGATCCTTTGCCGATAAAATTGGTAAGTCATGGTGCTTCAATCCTGGAGTCCCCGTCATGTCCCGAGCGTTGAAAGCCAAAATCCCGAATCACATTTTGCTGGATCTTCGCACCCGCACAGCCAGGTGGCACGCCACGGCCAATGTGGGGAGGAAACCAATCACAATCTGCCAATCACTGGAATAAATGAAACCAAATCAACGAGCGCTGATTGCCGTCATCGGTGATGTGCATCACCACCCCGGGCTTGCCTGCGAGGGATTGGACCGGATCGAGCAGGAGAACGGACGCGTTATCTCACAGGTCTTTTCCGTCGGCGACCTCGGGCATTTTCTCGATGAAAAGGATTGGGAATTTCTAACCGGCCCGAAAAAATATCGCGCACCGGAGGATTCACCCGCCATTCGTCGAGCATGGAAGTCCTGGCGCTGGCCCCTGTCGATGATTGCCGGCAACCACGAACCATTCCACCGCTTGCGTGACTGGGACGCTTCGTATTTTTATTTCAAGCTCGAATACACAGATGCAGGAAAACTTACGCACTCGGTTCCCGGCTTTGAAGTCGCTGGTCTGAGCGGTATCTACCATCCGCAGGAAATGGAATTCGTGACGCCTCAGGAACGTCGCACGATGAAACTCGGAACGGCAGATTCCTGGCCTGCCATGGTCGCGCTTGCGCAAGAAAAACGTATCAGCATTTCGCGTTTGACTTACTACAAGGAATTCGAAGTTGAGCACATAAAATCCCTATCCCCGCACCTGCTACTGCTCCACGACTGGCCGGCTGCGCCCCCGCACATCCGGCAAATTTATGCCCGGCGACCGGAGACCGAGATTGTCGAAGCCAGTCGCCCGGACTTCGTGTGCTGCGGACATCATCACATGGCTGCCGACTTCTTGGTCGGTCCCTCGCGCGTCATTGCCCTCAACATCATCACAAGCAAGGAGTTGTTCCACCGGCATGGCATTTGCCCGGGTTGGTGCGCTCTCTTCGACTGGGACGGCACCCGGCTTGAGTTCCTCGGAAGCTGGCCTACAAAATGACAATTTTTCTCGACCTCGACGAAACCCTTGTCCACTCGATTCCGGGACGGAGAGGCAATCCCGGACGCAGACGTGCTGTTCGTTGCGATGACGGGGACACCTATTGGGTGATGGAAAGACCGCTCGCCAGAATAATGATCGAGGATTGCCGGACACTAGGCCCGACCTGCATCCTCAGCGCAAGCTCCGAGGATTACGCCATTGCGGTTTGCGATGCGATCGGCTTTGGATTTGCAAAGGGAGAGGTCATGGGATGGCAACGATTTTTGCGTCCGGACGAACATAACACTTGCATGGTGATCCAAACCGGCTTCTGCCGCTCGGCTCTCTTGTTAGACAATGCCGAGCCCGGTTCGCGGAGCGCGCTGTCTAAGATGGCTTTTCTTGGCATCCCATCCTCGAGATACTTCCAGGTTCGAACCTTTCGAGGTAAGGACTCGCTACATTTTCAAGACGATTGGACCTATCTTTTTAACAAACTGAAAACCCTGACATGAAAATTCTCTTCACGGCTGATCTCCACATGAACATTCCCGCCCGCAGCCCACGCACGGGTCGGACGAGCTTCGATGTCTTTGCGGAAGCGATCCGAACCCACCAACCAGACGCAGTAGTTATGGCCGGAGACATCGGGTCTCTCTATCACGGCGGGGAGCATCTCCGGGCTATTCAGGAAGTCTCTGCCGGAGCAAAAGTTGCCGTCACTCTCGGCAACCACGACTTCTGGCTGGAGAGGGACGGACACGGCGAATTTCCGAACTTGGTGGAAATCGTTGATTGCTTTTGGCGGGTTCCAGCCCGCGAAAGCGGCGTCACACTTCTCGATGTGGAGAACCTCGACTTGGGCGAAATTGCTTTGGTCGGTGGATACGGCCATTTCGATCTCGGGTTGGCTGAGCCGAACCTGAAAATTGCGGGAACACCGATCACTGAGGAAATCTATCTTTCGGGAGGTTTAAACCGGCTTTTCTGGAACGATTTTCAATATATTCCGAACTGCGGAAATCGCCTCCGAGCAGAAGCCATGGAGCAGGCGGACGGGATCGCCGTCCGCATGGACGCCGCGATTGCCATCGGTCAGAGGTTGCTTGTTGCCGTTCACACCTGCCCGTGGCGCGAATTGAACGGTCACCCCCTTCGAGGATGCGAGCAGGACATCCTCTCAGCCTATTCGGGGAATTCACGGGTCGGCATGGTAATGGAACAGCGGGCTGAACACATTGATCTGCTCGTATGTGGACACACTCACATGCCCGTGCGCGAAAACAATCTCCTCGGTATTCAGAGCCTCAACATCGGGACCGATTACGGGGTCTTTCGTGGAATCATCTACAACACCCTAACCCGCACGATCCGCTGGATCGGAGAACCCTTCTGATTTCCCATGCGCCTCCTCCTCACTTCCGACCTCCACCGCGATGGCAAGAAACTCCTCTGGCTTTTGGAAAAAGCCCCGGAACACGACGCACTCCTCGTTGCGGGGGATCTGCTCGATATTTTTTCGAACACGGGATTTGCCGAGCAAAAGAGTGGGGCTTTGCGTTGGAGGAATATGCTTCTGAAAACCGGGAAATCTTTCGCATGGTGTAGTGGCAATCATGATTTTTTCCATGGAGATCATACCCCAATGGCGGGCGCTTCCCCGCTTTGGATGCGAGAACAACCCTCCACAAAAACGTGCGTCACGGATGGCGAATCCCGACTCCTCGAAA
>CAZSPO010000220.1:0-6393 GCA_964608775.1 uncultured Chthoniobacterales bacterium
GGAAGTCCTTCGAGGTGGCACCCCGGATGATGGAAATCCGCCGCTTGCCAAATCACCCGACAAACCACGTGCCAAAGACCGCGACAATGATGTGCGGCAAGCCGCCGGACTCCCCGAACATTTCCGCCACGAAATGCTTTCGCTACAGTTGACCGAGAAGTTTTTCTCCGCCGGACTTTCTGACAACGACCAAGCATTGCTGCTGCACCTCATCGCCAGCCACCACGGCCACGCCCGCCCATTCGCCCCTGTTTGTGAAGACGCTAGTCCACCAGGAATTAATCTCACGCTGATCGGCTGGGACGGTGAACTTTCCGAGAAGGAACGGGCCGCCCTCACCCCGCCTCACCGGTTGGACTCCGGCATTGCCGACCGATTCTGGCAGATGACCCGCCGCTTCGGCTGGTGGGGCCTCGCCTACCGCGAAGCCATCCTCCGCCTCGCCGACTGGCACACGAGCGAATACCCCGACAAGGAACCTTCGCCCAAGTCATGAGCAAGCCACTTCACACCCTCGACCTCCCCGCCCTCGACGGTGCCAACCCGCTCGGCTTCCTCGCCGCGCTCGGCACGCTCACCGTCCTTTCCGAAACCGACCCGACGATTAAACTCGGCTGGCACGCCCGCGCCCGCTGGGTGCCGTTTCTTGTCTCAGACAAGCCGCTTGATGAAGCCGATATGTTGCAACGCCTTGCCTTTCGGCTGCGCGGCAAGCGGGTGGATTGTGAAGAAGAAGCACTCCGCAAAGCGGCGCAAGACCGTTTCAATGCAGCGAAAAAAGAGCTTAAGGACTCCATCGACCGTTTTAAGAAACTTGGTTTGCGGGGGAAGGAGCGCGATGAAGCCAGAGAAAGGGATATCACACCGTATAAACACACTCTGCGCTCAGAGCGAAATTCATTACTCGGTGCGTTGAAAGCCGCAGTGCCTTCACCAGAACTCGCCTTGGGCCAACGTCCCGATTGCACCATTGAGGAGTTCCGAAACAATGCTCGCGTTCTGCTTGGTGATTCAAGTTCGAACGCACGAACTACGGTGGACCTACTGGCCGCATTCGGCACCGAAGCGGGCAGCGAACCGGAAGCGCGAATCGCGCCTACGCTATTCTGCTTCATCACGGGCAGTGGGCATCAATGGTTCCTCGATACGGCGCGAGAACTTATGGTTCGCGTCAGCGAATCTAAAATCCGTGAAGCTCTCTTCCATCCTTGGTCCTACTCTGACGAAAAACTCACGATGCGTTGGGACCCGCTCGACGACCGCCGTTACGCTCTGATGGACAAGGACCCCACAGGTTCCGACAACAAGAGCACCACCGTCTGGATGGCGAACCTCCTCGCTTATGTCGCCCTCGCCAATTTCCCTTGCTCGGCGGCTACACGCGGTCCGGCGAACACTAGCTGGCAACAAACCAGCGAACTACTTGCCTTCAATTGGCCTGTCTGGGACAGCTTCTTGAGCCGCGACACCATCCGCTCGCTCCTTTCCCACCAAGCCTTCTCCGCACGGGGCGGCCAAGCCGAACGCATGAGATCCCGCGCTGAACTGCGCGCACGCGGCGTGGCAGCCGTGTTCTCTGTGCACCGAATCCAAGTCGGCAACCCACCGTTGCACAAAATCAATTTCTCACCTCCTCAGGCTGTATAAACGACTCCCACTTCGGTCTCAACCTCTTCTTCCCCGCCGACTGAACCAATGAACTCCCCTTGTCCTTCCAGATGACAGTTCGCTAGATTCCCATGAAGAAAAAACTCACCGCAGCACAACGCCGCGAACGGAAGCGCCGCAAAAAGGAGTTCATGACCATCTTCATCAATGGGAAACAAAAACGCGTTCGCCGTCCCCAAACGATTGACGGATTGGAGCCCGACGAATTCCTGCGCCGCAATGCCGATCCCATCACCCTCCATCAAATGGGACGTTGGGAGCTCATGAAGGATGTGCCAGGCGATTCTGATCGTCATCCCCACGATCCTATCAGCAAGGCGGCAACGGTTGCGGAGAATCTGGAAGATCACATTCCATTTTAAAATTGTGAAACTCGCCCGTTTCGAAACCATCTTCGCCGCGCTCCCCAATCAACATCCCAATCGTGATCGTGGATTGGATCTCGGGAGCGGCGCAAAGTAGCACCGGCAGCCTGCCGGTATGTCAAACCCACCGCCAAGCTGGCGGTGCTACTTTGTCGTGGGGCATTGCGGTTTGCCTTTTGCCTCCAAGCAACCTAGACTCAATCCTATGCCGTTGACGATCCAACTCCCACCCCTTGAATCGCAGCACGCTGTCAACTTGGCCCGTTGGGCGGAGGTGCTTGTGGACAACAGTTACGCCGATATTCCCGGTCGGGCGGAAACCGATCGCTATGGACACATCACCATGAGCCCTCCTGCCCATCCCAATCACGGTCGTAAACAGAGCAAAGTTGCCGCCTTGTTCATCCAACTATTGTCCGAAGGCGAGACAGTCACCGAGTGCCCTGTCTCGACATCCGACGGGGTGAAATCGATTGATGTCGCTTGGTTCAGCCGGAAGCGGTTCGAGCAAATCCGCGGTCAGGTGTGTGTCACGATTGCCCCTGAAATTTGTGTTGAAGTCCTTTCGCCGTCCAACACCCAGCGCGAAATGGAAGAAAAGCGGGCGCTTTACTTTGAAGCGGGAGCGAGTGAATTTTGGGTCTGTGGTGAGTCCGGCGAGATGAAGTTCGAAACGAAGACGCAGACCCTTACCGCTTCTGTGCTTTGCCCGGAGTTTCCCCTTCAAATTCTGCTCGACTAACGTGTGACCGAGCCGGAATTGGCGGCACCCCGTCTTTTGCTTCGAAATTCCGTTCTAACCGCATGAAACTCGCCAGCTTCGAAGCCATTGTTCGCACCCTCAATGAGGCGTCGGTGCGTTACCTGGTGGTCGGGGGTTTGGCGGTGAATGCGCATGGGTATGGTCGGAGCACTTTTGATGTGGACCTTGTCATTCAACTCATACCCGAGAATATCGAAAGGGCCTTCAAGGCACTGGCCGCTATTGATTACAAGCCTCAACAGCCAATTGCTGCGACTGATTTCAGCAATAGCGAGACGCGCGATGGATGGAGGCGCGACAAGGGGATGCTGGTGTTAAAATTTTGGTCAGACCACCATCGCGAGACCCCGCTGGATGTTTTTGTGCACGAGCCTTTCGATTTCAACCATGAGTGTGAGCAAGCCTTTCACCAAGACTTTGGCGAGGGTCTTTCAGTGCCGTTTGTTCGACTTGAAACGCTTGAAGCAATGAAACGCGAGGCAGGTCGCCCAAAGGACCTTGCCGATCTCGACGAACTCGCATTACTGTATGGAAGTTCCTCCAGTTATGACAACGCCTCTTCACCAAACGATTGACTGGGATGCCACGACTTATAAAGGCAGTCGGCGTCGTCAACATCTGGCATTTCATGCGCTTCCTTTGCGACGTAAACTGGAGATGGTTGAGCAGCTATGCGATCACGCTCGCGACACCATGAGTCAGCGTGCCGCTGCCGGCCTTCCCTATCACGATCCTTACCGTGATCGTCGATTGGATCGCTGACGTTCCCAAAGCCTTCACCCATGCCCACTTACGAACGCTTCGGAGACCGGCCTCTCTGGCGGGAAGCGATCCGTCTGGCCGAGGGTTGCGAAGACTTTTTGCTCGCCGCAAAAGCCCATTTGACGTGGTTTAAAAAGGACCAGCTTGATCGTTGCTCTTTATCTGTGGATTGATATCTCAAGGGGCTTGGTGTTTCGCTCCCAACACTCGACAAACCGTTAGCCGTCTGTCACCTTTAAATTCATCATGAGTCCACAAACCGGGGATTCGAATTTTCACTCACCACTGTTGCCCGGTTTCGGACCTCCGCCTGATCTCGAGCCGGCGGTGCCCCGCGCGATTTCGCCTCACGAAAAGCTCGATGTCATTGCCGAACCTCTCATCTCCGCGACCCCACCTCCGGAGCTTCCGGCCCGGATGTTAAATGAGTTCGTCTATTGTCAGCGCCTCTTTTACTTCGAACATGTCGAAGGGATTTTTCAACATAGCGCCGACACCCTGCGAGGTGCTGCCATTCATAAAAAGGTCGACAGCGGCAACGGCAAGATGCCCGCCGCAAAAAGGGCGGCGAAAGCCAAAGCAAACGCCGCCGACCCAGCTCCCACCTCAGAAGGCCAGGAAGCGCCGGAAGTACCCGAGACAATTCATTCCCGCTCCGTCACTCTGGGATCGGACCGGTTGGGAGTCGTTGCAAAACTCGACCTGGTTGAGAGCAGGGTGCCCCAGGAAGATTCACCCGATCAAACCGTGGAAACCTGTCCCGTCGATTACAAAGCAGGCGCGCCCCGGCAGGAAGAAGAGGGCAACAGCCTTTGGCCGACTGATCGCATGCAGTTGGGTGTGCAAATGTTGGTCCTGCGCGACAACGGCTATCATTGTGAGCAGGGCATTATTTACTATCGCGCCACCAAACAACGGGTGCCTCTTGAATACTCGGTCGAACTTGAGAACTGGATTATCGACACCATCGCCGAAGCCCGCCGTGTCGCGCTCTCGCCCATGCGTCCGCCGCCCCTGATCGATTCACCGAAATGCGTTCGCTGTTCGCTCGCTCCCGTTTGTTTGCCGGACGAAGTAACGCAATTGAGAGCGGAACCGGATGAAGCAAAGCCGGAGGAAGGAAAACCGATTCGCCGACTCATGACCGCCCGTGATGATGCCCGGGCGCTTTACCTCAACACGCCGGGGTTGCATGTGGGAATCCGGGATCGGGTGCTGCAAGTGAAGGAAAAGACCAACACCATCGAAGAAATTCGGTTGAGCGATCTGCATCACGTCGCGCTCTTCGGGAATATTCAACTCTCCACGCAGGCGATTCATCAATTGTGCCGACTCGAAATTCCGATCACTTACTTTTCAGGCGGCGGCTGGTTCTACGGTCAAACCACCGGGCATGTGTTGCCCAATATTCACCTACGCCGGACCCAATTTCGGCTCGCTGACGACCCCCTCGTTTGCCTCCGTTTGGCACGGGCGATGGTGCAGGGTAAAATTCGCAATCAGCGCACCCTGCTCATGCGCAATCATCTGGAAGTGCCCGCAACTGTCATTGCGAAACTTAAGAACGCCATTGAAACGGCTGGGAAAGCGGATCGGATGGAGAGTCTGCTCGGGGTGGAAGGCGCAGCGGCCGCCTGGTATTTCGCCGAGTTCAACGGCATGTTAAAAGTGGCCCCGGATCTTGCGGACGATTCCGCTGGTCCTCTTGCGGGAATGGAGGAAGGCCCCGAATTGCGCCTTGATTTCACCACACGCAACCGGCGTCCGCCCCGGGATCCGGTGAACGCTCTGCTTTCCCTGGCTTACAGTGTCCTGGCAAAAGATTGTCATATCGCGCTGCGCACCGTCGGACTTGATCCGGGGCTCGGTTTCTATCATCAACCGCGTCCGGGACGCCCGGCGCTTGCGCTTGATTTGATGGAAGAGTTCCGTCCGTTGATCGCCGATTCCGCCGTGCTGGCTGCGGTCAATAACCGGATGGTCACACCGAAGGATTTTGTGCGCGCTGGTCAGGCGATCAACCTGACGCCGGAGGGGAGGAAGCATTTTTTCCAGGCGTATGAATTGCGGATGAACCATCTGATCACCCATCCGGTGTTTGATTACAAAGTCAGTTACCGCCGGGCTTTGGAATTGCAGGCGCGACTGTTGGCGCGAACCTTGGAAGGGGAGATTCCCGATTATCTGCCTTTGTGCACCCGATGAGAACGACTTACCTGGTTTGTTACGACATAGCCAATGACAAGCGGCTCCGGCGGGTTTTCAAGGCCTGCAAGAATTGGGGGAATCATTTGCAATTTTCGGTGTTTGAATGTGAGTTGAACGCAAGCGAACGGGAGAGGATGGAGCTGGAGTTGAAGGCGTTGATTCAGCATAAAGAGGATCAAATTTTGTTCATCACCCTTGGTCCATCGGAAGGGCGCGGTGCGCGTGTCATCACGGCGTTGGGACTGCCCTACGTCAAGATTGACGCCCCCTGTTACGTGGTGTGACCGGGGCGGTTCTTTGAAATTTCCCGAACGAGGCAAGTGCGGTTCGGCTGCGAGCGGCAGGATGCGGTGGCGATCCCTGACACCGCTCGCGATGTGATGAGAGCAAGGTGAGAGCGGAACGCGCCAGCCGTGCGGTGATTCTCAGGAGCCCCCCAGCAAGAGGCTCTCGCAAACCAATCTCTTGCCAACTGGAGGAGAGGGAGTTACGAAAGGTGGCATTCCGCGCTCGCAAGAGCGCGGCCCCGTTGAAGCGAGGCGACACCACCGAGATTGCCCAAGCCGGAGCGGCATTCCGCGCTCGCAAGAGCGCGGCCCCGTTGAAGCTAATTACCCGTGTGCCCCT
>CAZSPO010000221.1:0-6346 GCA_964608775.1 uncultured Chthoniobacterales bacterium
GGCCCAAGCTGCGATCGCCCTGCGTGAGGCGTTTCCCGATGCGATGATCGTTTGCATGGATAACCTGCATCGCCGCGGCTCCGAGCTGAACCTTCCCCGGCTAGCTGCGGCCGATATTGTCTTCCATCGCGGAGATGTTCGGCAACCGGAGACTTTTCCCCCGGGGCCCTTTGATTACTTGATTGAATGTTCGGCGGAACCTTCTGTGCTGGCCGGTCGCGACGGGTCACCGGATTATTTGATCAGCACGAATTTGACGGGGGCTTATCACTGTTTAGAAAACTGTCGGCAACAAGGGGGCCACCTGATTTTTCTTTCTACCAGCCGGGTCTACCCGGTTGCCCGGTTGGAAGCGCATCCTTGGCGGGAGCGAGCGACCCGGTTCGAGTGGGAGGAAACCGGTGGGGCTGATATTTCCCCACGGGGCGTTTCGGAGACCTTGGCTCTGGACGGACCTCGTTCTCTCTATGGGTTCACCAAACTCGCGGGCGAACTGCTGATTGAAGAGTATCGGGACACGTTCGGCCTTCGCGCCGTCGTCAATCGGTGCGGGGTCATCGCGGGCCCCTGGCAGTTCGGCAAGATCGACCAGGGGATCGTCGCTCTTTGGGTCCTCGCCCATTATTTTCGCCGACCACTCGCTTATATCGGATACGGCGGGGGAGGGAAACAGGTGCGGGATTTACTCCATATTGACGACCTCACCGCGTTGTTAGTTGATCAGATCCGGCATTTTTCCGATTGGGAAGGTTGGCTCGGCAACGTAGGTGGCGGCCCCGACCGCTCTATTTCGCTCAGGGAATTGACGGCGATTTGCGAAGCGGTCACGGGCAACCGTCTGGAGATCGCAGGCATCCCGGCGAATCGTCCCTCTGATCTTCGCATTTTTGTCATGGATTGCGCCCGACTCCGCAGCAAGCTGGCGGTTCATCACGACCGGGGCATTTCCGAGCTCACAGCATTTGGCAGTCGCACGGTCGAAGCCATCGTCGCTGACACCCATCGCTGGGTCCGGGAGAATGAGTCGGCGCTGCGGAATTTGTGAACGCTTCGTGTTGAATATCGGTGCACGGAAGCTTTTGTCCCGGTCCGATCTATGGTTGTCTCCCACCCATGGTGCGACAGGTTCCCGCCGATCGGCCTCCCCTTCAGCTCCTCTCGGTGGTGATTCCCGCCCGCGACGAGGAAGGCTGTGTGGCGTCGACGGTTCGGCACCTACATTTGGAACTGAAGCTGCAGGGGGTGCCGCACGAAATTCTGGTTGTGGACGACGGCAGCCAAGATCGCACCTGGGAAATCCTGACCGCCACCTGCCAGGAGGTATCGACGTTGCGCCTCATTCGCAGCCCCGGGCCGCATGGATTTGGTCGAGCGATTGTTCGCGGGCTTGATGCCATGCAGGGAGACGCCGCCGTCATTATGATGGCGGATGAATCCGATGACTGCCGGGATGTCGCGGTTTATTGGCGGGAACTGAACGCGGGATACGATTGCGTGTTCGGCAGCCGATTTGTGAAAGGAGGCGGGGTGATTGATTATCCCCGGCTCAAGCTGGCCCTCAACCGGATCGCAAACGCGTTTGTCCGGTTGATGTTTGCCCACGGGCTAAACGACACCACCAACGCCTTCAAAGCTTATCGGAAAACCGTGATCGATGGCGTGCGCCCGATCTTGTCGCCCCACTTCAACATCACCGTTGAACTCCCGCTGAAAGCCATCGTCCGAGGGTTCAACTGGAAGATGGTTCCCATCACCTGGCGCAATCGCCGGACGGGGGTTGCGAAGCTCAAGATCAAGGAGATGGGCAGCCGTTATTTCTTTATCTGTGCCTACGTCTGGCTGGAGAAATACTTTAGCCGAGGCGATTACCTCGCCCGGGGAGGAAAAAAAGGGTGACCGACGGGACTCGAACCCGCGACATCCAGAGCCACAATCTGGAGCTCTACCGACTGAGCTACGGCCACCATAAAAGCCTCTTATCCCCCAAGCCCCTGCAGATTGCCAGTCATTTTTCCGGAATTTTGGCTTGGCTCGCTTTCGGTGGAGAATCAACCCTCCTATTTCATAAAAACAGGAAGGGGTTGCACCGCAGATTTGCTCGCTTCTTCTAGCACGCCGACCTCGAGCCGCTTGCGTTAAGCGGATAAATGCTTTGTCGTCCACCCGCTGCTCCAGCATGCGACATCGCCATCCAGATCTAAACTCTTCACTGGGTTAACCCCACTTTTTCAATCCAACGAGCCCCAATTAGGGTGGTCTGGTCGTGTGGCGGGAGCCCTTGGTCGCGGGCAAAAATCTTGGCGACTAACACTTCGACGCTGCGTTCGACCATGCGTTGCAGGCAATCGGCGGCAACGCCCCATTCTCCGGGTTGCGCCGCCAAACGCACGTATTCAAACGAATGCCTGCCCAGCCAACGCCGGAGCTGATGTTGAACGCAACAGGGAATCAATACGTCGGGTTGCCAGCGCGTCACCCAACGGTCCATAGCCGACGCATTGGGCTTGCTGCGGTCGAAACGGAGCACCGGCAGTTTGGCCTTCGGCGCTGTCTCCCATTGCCAGGCCAGATAGGCCCCGACTAGCATCCCGCGGGTGTGCTGGTTGAAAGCGGATTCTATACAAAGCCCGATTCGCTCATGCCCCGTCTCTGTCAACTTGCTCAATATTAGGCGCATAATGGAGTAGTCATCTGTGTCGACACGATGGAAAGGGGGTTTCTCCGGGCAGGAACCGATCGCCACGACGGAGAACCTTTCCCATGGAAAATCCCATTCTGAAAGATCGGGCCGATAAAACGGGCATACCAACACCCCGCGGATCCCCCGGGTCTGGAGCACGCGCGCCAGTGCCAACCAACATTCGCCGTAAGCGGATGCCGCGAATACTTCCACCGCAAACCCTAGCCGCTCCGCGCCTGCGCGCATCCAGCCGACATATCGCCGGACCGTCTCGAGCTGCTGGGCTTCTTCGGGCCTGAAATCATGAATCACGGCCAGGCATTCCGTGACCCCTTGGCTCGGCTTTCTGAGCGACTGCATCAGTTCGGCCACCCGCTTGTCTGGTCGATAGCCCATTTGTTGCGCCGCAGCCTGCACTTGCTTCCGCACCTCTGCCCCGATCCGGGGATCCCCTCGTAAGGCACGCGAGACGGTGCTTTGATGCACCCCCACTTCCGAAGCCACCATGCGCATGGTCACCGAATGCTTGCGCATCTCTTGCATGGTAGCACCATGCCGTCGCTCCAACCCTTCCTGCAAGGGAAGAATAGGGTATCAGCGCTTGGGGTGTAGGATTTGTGTCTTGAATTGACCCAAACTTGCTAATAAACATGCTGAATTTGGTGAAATTCCATAATTCATGCGCTGACCCGAATGGCCCCTTCCTGCGCTAAGTCCCAATGGGCGAGCCCTTCTATCGTTCTATTTTATTCGGCCAACTTGATCACTTAGTCCAGCGCCCGCCGGGGGAGGAGAGGAGGGGGATGATGCCGTTTAGTTCGGGCACGCGATTGGAATAATCGGTTTTGCCAATCGCCCCGATCATCGGCACGCCGGTCGCCGCCCGCCATTTTTGAGAGAAGCTTTCCCCGGTATGACAGCCCCAGCTTTTCACGAAAGCGTTGCGAGCAAAAAGGCCCCGTCGGATCTTGCTAAGTTCGGACTCGTGCAGCCAAACTTTGGAAGCGCTATCAATGTGGTTGCTGTAATCGAACATGAAACAGGCACGGTTGGAATGTCCGTAGAATTCTAAACCCGCAATTTTGACCTTATGACGGGGTTGACCGGCATTGAGATAATTGATGAGTTCGGCGGTCGTGCGGAAGTAAACGAGTTTAACGTCATAAGCTTGGCGGACGGAATCGATCAAAGGGAGAAGATTGCGTCCTTCCTGGCGGGAGCGGGTTTCGTATCCGGGACGATAGACCAACCAAGTGATCGGAAAATCGGGTCCTTTTTCCTTTCGAAGGATCTGGATTCGGGTGCGGGCGGCCCGGATGAAGATGCCCCAGAAGCGATCGTGCGGAGCCGGTTTGTTTTGCTCCCAAAGCATGAGAGAAGGGCCGCCGCTGATGATGATATATTCATCCTGGGCGCGAGCCGTGGTAAGGCTCGCTACGAGGAGTGCGAGCAACAGCAGGGGGCGGAGAAAGGGCGACCGATTCATGCAGCGGAAGGGGGTCGCAGGTTATTGGACGATTCCGAATTCGGCCCGACGATCGAGGGCCATGGAGGACTCGCCGCCACCAGATGAGGCGGGCATTTCCTCGCCAAAACTGACCGTTTGAATCCGGCTGCCGCTGACCCCTTGCTGGATGAGGGCATCCCGAACGGCGAGGGCGCGGCGTTCCCCAAGCACCCGGTTGTATTCTTCGGTGCCGCGTTCGTCGGTAAAGCCGGCGATGATTACGTCTGCGCCGCTACCACGAAGGGCTTCGGCGACGGTTTCGATTTTTCCGAGTTCGGAACCGGGGACATCCGAGCGGTCGTAGTCAAAGTAAACAGCGGGGAATTGGGAGCGGTTCACATTGCCGCTCATGAAAGAGACGCCCTCGGTGCGATCCGGGAGGGGGGAGCCGGTGACGAAATCGCCATCGACCCCGACGAACTCGTCTTTGGAGGCAGAAGCGCAGCCGCCAAGGAGAAAGGCGGCCGCCAGGGAGGGGAGGAGGTAGCGGAGGAGGCGGTTCATGACAGAGTGGGAGGAGGAAGGAATCATCGGGCCCAGGAAGGTTGGGTGGCTTTGCCGACGCCGCGGATGACTTCGAATTGGCGACCATTGACGATGTCTTTGATCCAGATGGAACCGCCCTGGCTGTAAGCGAGGTGTCGGGAGCTGGGGCCGAAGCTGGGATCTTCGGCTCCGCCACCGGTCAGGAGGCGGGTTCCACCTTGGGCGAGGTTGACGAGGGCGATCTGCAGGCCGCCGCCGCCCCGGGTGGTGAAGGCCAATTGTCGTCCATCGGGCGACCAACTGGGCTCGGTGTTGTAACGATAACCGGTGGGGACCAGGGTCGCTGTTCCGCCGGAGGCCGCGATGCGATAGAGCTGCGGGGTGCCCGCTTCATCGGAGGTGTAGATCATTTCCTCACTGCCAGGGGACCATGTCGGGCTTGCCTCCACTCCCCGGGTGCGGGTGAGTCGTCGGGCTCCGCCGCCGTTCAGGCTGGTGACGTAGAGCTCCGGGTTGCCGTCTTTACTCAGCGTCACCGCGATCCGTCGGCCATCCGGGGAGATGGCCGCTCCCGTGTTTGTGCCGGGGAATTTCAGGATGCGATCACGAGCTCCACTGGCGAGAGTAATGAGGTAAACATCGGCATACCCGCTCTGGTAACCGGTGTAAGCGAGTTGCCGCGCTCCTGGGCCGAGGGAGGGGCTGACGCTGATAGCGTTGTCACGGGTGAGTTGCACGACATTTGCCCCGTCGTAGTCGGCGAGATACACCTCTTTCCGACCGGTCTTGGTGCCAATGAATGCGATCTTGCTGGTGGCGATCCCGGGGTTGCCGGTGAGGGTTTGCACGATATCATCGGCGAATTCATGCACAGCTCCGCGCGGCCCCCCTGTGTAGACCGCCCGAAGCACTTCGCGTCCGGCAGAATCGGTGACCCAACCCTCGACGCGACCACCGGCGGCCGTGCCGCGGATGATAAAGCCCGCCCGGTCCGCAGAGCCGACCTGCACCCAGCCAGAGATCGCGAGATCGTTCTGCAAGATCCGGGTGGCATCCGGGCCGGCAGCACCGGTGAGCGGGTCGAGGGCGACCGTGATGGCGTCGCTTTTCTTAATGGTGATCGTGGGCGTTTCCTCAGCGGCAACCGGTCGGGCGGCAGGGAACGCCATCGCGCAGAGCAAGAGGAGAGCCAGGCAGTGGGGGAGATTCATTCGAGCGCAAAATTAATGTTCACTTCGTAAAAGGCACCGCCCAATCCCGGCGGCAACGGATCGACCTTGCCCACCTGTTTCGCTGCGGCAAGCACGGAATCATCCATGACGACGTTGCCCGAAGATTTGATGATTTTCACGTTCGAAATCGTGCCGTTTTTGGCGATCCGAATTTTGAGGGTGGTGACGTAGGGATTGGCGGCGTTGAAGATGGAGGTCGGTTGATCCCAGTTGCGATAAAAACGGTTGTGCAACATTTCGAAATACCACCCGGTATCCCCTGCGGCCCCTTGCCCGGAGCCGGTCCCTTCGGAGGCGGAACCCGAACCGCTGGCAGCCTGACCGCCGGAAGAGGATGAGGGAGCGGGCGTGGGGGTGGCTTTGGGAGTGGCACGGGGGGTCGCAGAAGCTTTCGGGGTCGGCTTCGGGGTGGCTTTCGGTGTCGGTTTAGGCGTCGGTTTA
>CAZSPO010000222.1:0-6291 GCA_964608775.1 uncultured Chthoniobacterales bacterium
GATGCAGACGGCCTTCGCACCTGCGGGAGCGGCCCGAATTTTATCTGCCACCCCCGCCACCGGCCCGATCCGGTTCGGGGGCTCGAATGTCCCGGTGATGGCCACCCCCTCATCAAGAGCGAGTTCCGCCACGGATGCGCGGGCCAGAAGCGCCATCGCGGCCCCTGCCGAACGTCCCTCGATTCCCTCCTTGCTCTCAATTTCAAATTCAAACGACCACTCCCCCTCTCCCGGTCGCGCCCGTCGGAAACTCTCGCCCGCCTGTCTGGCGGATGCTTGGAAATCCGGACCGACCTTCCCCTTGGTCATTGTGCGACCAAGCCGTCCCGGTTCCTCTTGCCTCCGCCTGAGCAGTAAAGGAAACCCCCGGCTCACCACGCCACCCGAGTCGAATTTCACCCCAAGCCCCTGCACCTCCAAGAGGTTGGATTTGTCTTTTTCCACTTTTGGGATGCGAGGCGGGGGTGTCCCAAAACCAATCTCAAAAGGATCATTCGTCGCACTCATATCCTGCGAATGCTTAGGTGGGGTCGGGGCCACGGGAACGACTTTGGCCGGTCCCGGTTCCCACTCACCAGAGGGTAGCCCGAGGGCGGCCACCTCCGTTTGCACGGGGGGGCCACCGACCTTTCCCGCCAGATCACGCAATTGAGCGGCCAACCGCCGATCCTTCTTTCCGCCCCGGTGCTCCAGAGCCTGGGCGATGCCAAGATAATAAACAGCAGCCTCCTGTGCGCCGACCGGGGCGACCGCAGCCAAGGGGTTGTCTCTTTGGTATCGAGCCAACTGAAGTTCGTAATCAAAATTTCCGGGGTCCAATTCGAGCGCCAGCCGAAGCATCCGACCATTCCACTCCTCCAACTCAGGCCGGAGGCTCCCGGCCAAACAACTCGCCAATGCCCGCCGTTGCTCCGGGGAAAGAGACAAGGCCGCCTCCCCGCTCGCTTGGGCTGCCCCTGTGGCCCACAGCCAAACCACCACGATCAACCAACCACAACATCCGTTCATGGTAAAATGCATCTAAGCCGACTGCCCAATCTGGAGCAAGCTGGGAATTCGAGAGAATGTCCGGAAAGCACTATGGGTCAGATTTAGGAAACGCCGCAGCCTAGTTGGTGGTGGGGTTAACGAGGGGAACAATCTGCCATGGCTTGGCTATCCGGGAATACCCGCGTCCCTTCCCGCACGAGCCCCTCGGCTCCCGGGTTGTCTTCTCCGCAAAGAAGACGCCGCCTGCTCAGGCCGGGCGGCGTCGGGGTAAGGGGGACGATTTTGGGGCGCGAGGAGCTTCGATTAGACGCCGAGGGCGGCCTGGGCGGCAGCCAGTTTGGCGATCGGCACGCGAAAGGGCGAGCAACTAACGTAGTTGAGCCCGAGCTGATGGCAGAATTTCACGCTGTTTGGGTCACCGCCGTGTTCACCGCAGATACCGAGTTTAATATCGGGCCGGGTCTTGTGGGCGCGCTGGATAGCGATGTCCATGAGGCACCCGACGCCGGTCTTGTCGATCGTGGCAAATGGGTTGGCCGCGATGATTTCGTGTTCGGTGTAAATTGGCAGGAAGCTGCCGGAATCGTCCCGACTCATTCCCAGCGTGGTCTGGGTGAGGTCGTTCGTGCCAAAGCTGAAAAATTCGGCTGACTTCGCGATGTCGTCGGCGACCAAGGCTCCGCGGGGCACCTCGATCATTGTGCCGACGAGATATTTCAGTTTTACCTTTTGTTCTTTCTGCACTTCGGCCGCCACGCGATGGACGATTTCGATTTGCAACTCGAGCTCTTTCGGGAAGCCGACAAGCGGGATCATCACTTCGGGCAGGACTTTGATCCGGGTTTTCTGCACTTCGGCAGCCGCTTCGAAGATGGCGCGGACCTGCATTTCCGAGATTTCCGGATAGGCAATCCCGAGGCGGCACCCACGATGGCCGAGCATCGGGTTAAATTCATGAAGTTCTTCCACCCGCTTGGCGATGACCGAAGCGCTAATGCCGAGTTTCGTGGCCAGCTCTTTTTGTTGTTCGGCGGTATGGGGCAGGAACTCGTGAAGGGGCGGATCGAGCAGACGAATCGTGGCGGGGAACCCTTTGAGCGCCCGGAAAATGCCGGCGAAATCCTCACGTTGATACGGAAGCAGTTTGGCCAGGGCGGCTTTGCGGGATTCGGTATCGGTGGCGAGAATCATCTCGCGCATCGCATCAATCCGGTCGCCTTCGAAGAACATATGTTCCGTGCGGCAGAGCCCAATCCCGACGGCACCAAATGCGACGGCATTCGCCACCTGTTCGGGGGAGTCCGCATTGGTTCGGACATCCATCTGTTTGAAGCTGTCGGCCCATTTCATGAGTTGGGCGAACTGCTGGAAAGTCGGGCTCTTTTTGGCGTCGAGCGATTTTTCGACCAACACCTGGACGACTTCGGAAGGCGCGGTTTTGACTTCGCCAGCATAGACCTCTCCGGCCGTGCCATCGATGGAAATGAAATCCCCTTTTTTCAGAACGACATCTCCCACCTTAACCTGTTGTTTCGCGTAATCGACCGAGAGACTGCTCGCCCCGCAAACGCAAACTTTTCCCATTTGACGGGCCACGAGAGCGGCATGGGAAGAGACCCCGCCTCGGGCGGTAAGAATCCCTTCGGCAGCGATCATGCCGCGGAGATCTTCGGGGGACGTTTCGATTCTGACAAGGACCACCGGCACGCCGGCGTGGGCCATGGCGACGGCGTCTTCGGCGTTGAACGCGATCTTGCCCGTGGCCGCCCCCGGGCCTGCGGGAAGTCCGCTGGCAATCTTCTTGGCTTTCTGAACGGCAACCCGGTCGAAGATCGGCGCGAGCAGGTGGGCGAGGGAATCGGCGGGGATGCGTTTAACGGCATCTTCCCGGCTGATGAGTTTTTCATTCACCATGTCGACGGCAATTTTGACAGCGGCGAGGCCGGTGCGTTTGCCGTTGCGGGTTTGGAGGATGTAGAGGCGGTTATCCTCCACGGTGAACTCCAAATCCTGCATATCCTGGAAGTGATTTTCGAGAAGATCCCGCACGACGAGGAGTTCTTTGTGGGCCTCCGGCATTTCCTTCGCCAGCAGGGCGACCGGTTTCGGGGTGCGCACCCCGGCGACGACATCTTCTCCTTGGGCGTTAATCAGGTATTCGCCATAGAAAACCTTCTCGCCACTGGCCGGGTCGCGGGTGAATGCCACGCCGGTCGCGGAAGTTTCGCCCATGTTCCCGAAGACCATGGTTTGGACATTCACGGCGGTGCCCCATTCGTGTGGGATGCCATATTTACGGCGGTAAACGATGGCCCGGTCGTTGTGCCAGGAGCCGAAGACGGCGCTGATAGAGCCCCAGAGTTGCTTGAGGGGATCTTGCGGGAAGGCGGTCCCCGTTCGCTCTTTGATGAGGGCTTTGAAACGGCTGACCAATGCTTGAAGGTCTTCGACGCTCAATTCCACATCGGGAAAGTTGTGGTTGCCGTAACGTTCGTCCTTGAGATGTTCAATGACGCTCTCGAATGGTTCGTGATCTTCGCCGGGCCGCTTCTGCACGCCCATCACGACGTCGCCATACATTTGAAGAAAGCGACGGTAGGAATCCCAGGCAAACCGGGCGTTGCCAGATTTTTCAGCCACGATTTCCACCGTGGTGTCATTCATCCCCAGATTGAGGATGGTGTCCATCATGCCGGGCATGGAATCCCGCGCTCCCGAGCGGACGGAAAGGAGAAGCGGGTTTTCTTTATCCCCCAGTTTTTTACCGACCGATTTCTCAATCTTCGCCAAGGCTCCGGCGACCTGTTTTTCGAGTTCAGCGGGGTAAGAACGTTTGTTGTCGTAGTAATAGGTGCAGACCTCGGTGCTGATGGTGAATCCTGGAGGGACAGGCAGGCCGATGCGAGTCATCTCGGCGAGGTTGGCTCCCTTTCCGCCGAGGAGGGCGCGGAGTTTGCTGTCTCCGTCCGCTGTGCCGTCGCCAAAGTAGTAAACATACTTGCCTTTTCTCGCCCGGGCAGGGGTGAGGGCAGCGGGCTTTTTCGCGGCGGCTAGTTTCTTTTTCACGATCGGTTTCTTGGTCGGCATAAGAGGGTGGAATCTAATTGGGATGGGGTTCGATTGAGCCGCCGACGTTATCAGAGGAACCCAGGGTGTCAATGCGCCTCCTACGAGGGAAAACCGCACGCGGCATTGACCGAGGCGGACCTGCGATTTTGCACCAATCGAAGATGCGCCTGGTTTGATGCACGTGCAGGGTTAGGAGGCTAACTTGTTATGTCGAACCCAGTCTTGAGCGGCGCTTTGCAAAGGGTCCCAGGGGCTATTGAGGGGGGGGGAATAGCTCAGGTCCAAGTCGTTCAGATCTTCGATGGAGGCGCCATAATAGAGGGCGGCGGCGGCGGCGTCGATCCGCTTGGCAACCAACGTTTCCGGTGCACCCAACATTTGGACACCAAGAAATTTTCCCGAGGTCCGATCGCCGGTCAGGCGGAGCTCAATTTTTTTCGCCCCGGGATAGTAAGCTTTGTGATCCCAATATTCCCCTTCCCACGTAAGGGGTTCGAAGCCGTTCTGCCGCGCATCGCTATTTTTGAAACCGGTGCGGGCGGCGATCAGGTTGAAAATCTTCACGACTTGGGTCCCGAGCGTTCCGGCAAAGTCGTGGTGACCACCCAATGCGTTTTCTCCGGCGATACGGCCTTGTTTGTGGGAAGTCGAGCCGAGGGGCAAATAGACATTGCGCCCGAGTACGCGATGATAGGTCTCGCCACAATCTCCCGCTGCGAAAACGCCCGGCACACTTGTTTCCATCCGTTGGTTGACTCGGATGGCCCGGCCCTCGCCCAGCTCGGCTCCGGCGGATTCGGCGAGCTCGGTGGCGGGGCGTGCTCCTGTGCAAACAATCACGAGGTCCCCGTGCAGGGATTTGCCGCTGGCAGTCTGCACGGTCAGCCCCTCGTTGCTGCGGATGATCGAGGTCGCTTTTTCCCCGCAACAGACGGTCACGCCATGCCGGACAAGTTCTTCGCGCACCCGCTCCCCGAATTCCGGATCGACCGTGGTCAGCACGGAGGGGAAGAACTCTAAAACCGTTACCTTCAATCCCCGTCTCGTCAGGCTGTCGGCCAATTCCATGTTAATATAGCCGCCCCCGATCAAGACGACGGATCGGGCCTGGTGATCATGGAGATATTGATCAATGGCGCGGGCTTCCTCCATCCAGCGCAAGGTAAAAACGCCGGGTTGATCGAGGCCTTCAATCGGCGGGCGCATGGATCGCGCTCCCGTGCCGAGGATGAGCTTATCAAAGCCGATGGCCTGTTCTTTGCCATCCGGGGAGCGCACCTGACAGGTTCGCGAGGTCATATCGATGGCGAGCGCCCTTGTGCTTGTGAGCAAGTCGAGCCCCAGATCTTCTATCTCGGGACGGGTGCGATGGGCGAGATGCCAGTAATCGGTGACTTCTTTGGAGAGGAAAAAGGGAATGCCGCAGATGCTGTAGTTCGGATATTCGTCGGCGAGAACGACGGTTGGGCGAATTTCGGGGGCGAGTTCTTTGATGCGAAGCGCCGCCATCGTTCCGGCATCACTGCCTCCGATGATGAGAATGTTTGTTTTCATAATCCCCAACAACCCATCATAAATTCACGCCATTTCCCTAGCTCGATTTGGTGACAATTCTGCCATCTCAGCCCGTTGGAAAGCGTCGGCAAAATCCGGCTAAGGGCCGACGGCGATGAAGCTTTCGGCTCCGGAACGATTGACCGAGAGGAGGGCTCCTTCGGTTTCGGCCAGGGCGCGGGAGGCTTCGAGGAAGGCTTCGGGAGTGGGGGTTGGCTGTTGGTTGATTGCTTCGATCACATCGCCCCGTGCGACGGACGCAGCGGCTGGCGAGGCGGGGTCGATGCGGAGGACGACGACTCCTTCGACCTGACGCCCGATCTGGAGTTGTCGACGGAGAGCCGGGGTCAGCGGGGCGACTTCCACTCCGCGCAACGGTCCACCCGCGAGGGGGGCGACGGCGGTGGGGGGTTGGGGCGCTTCGGATGGCTGGATACGGCTGGCGGAGAGGGTTTCGGCATCGGGCGTTTCCACCCGGGCGTTGAGGGTTAATTTCCGGCCTTGGCGATCGACCGTGAGAGCCACTTCTTCGCCGGGCACCGCATTGAGGACCAGCCGTTTGAGGTCGGTGAATTGCGTGATTTCCCGCCCGTCGAACATCTCGATCACATCCCCGCGCTGGATGCCGGCTGCCTCGGCAGGGGAGCCGGGGGTGATGCTGGCGACGAGGGCTCCGGA
>CAZSPO010000223.1:0-1206 GCA_964608775.1 uncultured Chthoniobacterales bacterium
GGGGCGGATCGGATCTTCCCTCGCCGCTGGTCTATCCGGTGGGCGCACGAGTGGCACCTTCCAAACGGAAAGTCAAATCGTGGTGGACGAAATCCAGTATCGAAGAATACCTCGAAGGGAACGTGGGTAATAGAGAGACAGATCGGTCGGCTGAGGAGCTTTATCTGGCTGATCGCCGGGTTGGAATCGGTTTGGATCCTGTGAGCAAGACACAGGATGGGGAGCGATTTTATCAAGCCGAATACCTCCAACTTCACAACGATGTTAGCCTCGGCGTGGGGGCTGCCATGTGGGATGCGGAAGCCAACCCCTTGGATATGTTGTTTCAGGAACCCGGCCGGTTGGTGGTCGCGGGGGGACAGCAGCGGCTTTGTGGGGTAAGTCGCGAGAAGGAGCGTTCCTTGGGGGATCTTCTTCCGGTTGGTCCGGTGATCGATTCGGATTGTACCCGGATCAAACTGGTGTTGCTTTCTCCGGCGGTCTTTCCCGGCTCGCCCAACCATCCCGGTGGCTGGTTGCCGTCGTGGGTGCAGCCAGCGGGCACGGAAAACGCGGAGCAACCGGGCAGAGTCCTCCTGCCGGCTCCTGAAAAGAAACGCAACCGTGCCGGGCGCAAACGGGAAGAGTGGCGTAAAACGCTGGAGAAAGGCTCTCTTGATGTCCAATTGGTTGCGGCAAGAGTGCCGGGTGCCATCCCGGTCAGTGGTTGGAGCAGCCGGTTGCATTGGCCTGACAACCAGGATGGGACACGCCCCAGAGCCGGGGAGGACCCGCTTCTTCTGGCGGTGCCTGCAGGGGCCATTTACTATTTTGAGGGGCCCGATGCCGGACGGCTCGCTGCGGCGCTGAACTGGCATGGCGATCCCGGGGTGTCTTCAAATAAAATCGTCAATCGAGTAAGTTCCCTGCGTGGGGAACAGGGCTTTGGTCTTGGCGTCTGCGGCCCTTGGGAATCGTGGGAGGATTTGGATTAAGAAAACCCTGTCGAAAAATCGGAAAAAATGAACATCACTGCCTTTAACAATAGAAACAACCCATGAAACCAGAGAAACGATTGCTTACGATTTATTGCCACACCCCCCTGCATGTCGGAGCGGGAAGTTCGGTTGGCGCCATCGATCAACCCGTCATGAGGGAACGGCACACCGGCCTGCCCGTCATTCCGAATTCCTCCCTCAAGGGCGTCTGCGCTGATTGGTGGAATGA
>CAZSPO010000223.1:1216-5147 GCA_964608775.1 uncultured Chthoniobacterales bacterium
CGAAAGGGGAGATTCGACGCAGCGCGGAGGGATGCTGGCTGCTGGGGGAGGAGGATGCCACAAAGGCAAAGGCCGGAGCGCTGAATTTTGCGGAAGCAGGGCTGCTGGCCTTCCCGTTGCGGTCGGCGAAGGGCTGTTTTGCCTGGATCACCTGCCCGCTGATTCTGAGGCGGTTGGCCCACGCGATCGGGTTGCCTGTTTCCGACGCCGAACCAAGTTTCAAGAAACTGAAGGACGGGGAGGATGGGATCACTGCCCTCTACGCCAAAGGTGGTCAGCTCGATCTGGGCGGGAGCGTGGTGCTGGAGGAATACACGCTGACGCACGCGGGCGAGTTACCCGAAGGATTGGCGACGGCCATGGCCGGTTTGCACGACGAACCGCTCTGGAAACAGGAATTGGCTTCACGCTTGGTAGTGGTGAGTGACGGGATGATGAGTTTCTTCACTCGGACCGCGACCGAAGTGGCCCAGCATGTCTGTATCGACGACACCGCCGGGACGGCGAAGAAGGGCGCACTTTTCAATCAAGAAAACGTGCCATCCGAAACGCTCTTTTTTGCGATGTTACATGCGTTGCCCGGATTCTCGGCACAGGCTGATGATGCCAAGGAAACGGCGGCATCCCGGACCGCAGGGGAGGCCATGCCGCAGTTTGAATCGAAACTGAAAGCAGAAGGCGGCGTGCTGCAAATCGGCGGCGACGCCTCGACCGGGCTCGGCTATTGCTCGGTTTGCGCGAAAACGGTCCAAGATTTGTAAGACTTCATACTTTATTACCATGAAAACACTGGATCAAAAACGGGCTCAGACGGCCCTTGAATTTTGGGAAAGGGTCAGAGGCGTGGAGGGGGCTGATGGAGGCAAAGTGCTGAATGGATTGCCTGCATTGATTATGAACGACGGATTACTGGCAACGATCGCCTTTGGGGAAGAGAAGGGGCTCGGATACGAAATCGTCCTGCTTGAAGTGGGACGGTATTTGCATTCTTTTGCAATCCTCGGCCAACCCGTCACGGATTTGAGAGGTTTTGCCAGACAACTGTGCGATGGAAGTTCGCATCGGTTACAGCGGGCCACGCTGGAGGCGCTGGAATTTATTCAATATCTCAAACGGTTTGAACCTGGAGAAAGGGAAAATTAAAGCGTATGCCCATACTAATGCCAAAAGATACACGGAATGTCCTCAGGGAGGGCGCCGGGAAATGCGATAATCGGAGCCTGCTACATCGCAAATTGGCTTTTTTCGATGAATCCATACCTGAATCGCGGCGAGTCGCATTGGACCTTATTGTGGACCAAGGAACCGAGGATTTACTGCGGATTGACCGGGAATGCGATGATACACTACACAATCCAAAAAAAACGCAACGACATCAGGACATTGCCCGAGAACTCCAAGAGACGATCTCACCTTTGCTAGTCGGGCGTGCTCGTCCTCAGCTCCGGGTACCCGGCAAGGCATGGAAGGAGCGACTGCCCAAAGCCTGCTCTTTTGAGTTGGTGACGGTGGATCGATTGCTTCTCGGCCTGGCCGAGGGAGTCATTGAAAATGCTGGGATCTACCTTCATCGTTTCTTTGGTGTCCCGTATATTCCCGGTAGTTCCCTGAAAGGAATTGCCCGGGATGCCGCCGTTGAACTTGAAATCCCTTTGGAGATACAAGAGCTGATGTTTGGACGTGTTTCGACCGATGATGAAAAGGCTCTCGGCGGAGTGATACACTTTCTCCCGGCATTTCCCGTTAAAGCGGATTGTGGCATCGTGATGGAAATCGCCACCCCCCATTACCGGGACTATTACAAAGCTGACGGAGACAATCCAAATGCCTTGGAAAACGAGGGACCCAATCCGCTTGTTTTTCCGGCGGTCGCTGACGGTGAAAGGTTCCGGTTCGATTTGATAATCGGACGAAGTGCAAGGGGCCTTTCGGCGGAGAGCCAGGAGTTATTGCGGAAATGTTTGCAGGAAGGCGAGCGTGCGTTGCGGCATGCGCTGTGCCACCATGGGGTCGGGGCAAAAACCGCGTCGGGATTTGGACGGTTTCAAGATCCAGAAAACAGGGGTGTCACTTCCGTTGGGACAGACTTTTTCAGTGACTTGGCAGGCATCTCAGATGATCCATTGGAGCGACTCGAGCAGAAGCATCTGGGGAAGGTAAACAGCTTCAGCATTGCGCGTGTCTTGACCGATCTCCTTGCTTTGGAAAAAGACGAAGACCTGCGCAAAGTGGCCACCAAAATTATACCCCAAAAGGAATGGGACGCGTTTAAGAAAAAGAATCCGTTTTGGGCCAAAATTCGATCAAGCGACCAAGGCCGGAAATTCTTGAGCCGATTTGGAAAGGAACTGGAATGAGCAAAAGCATCCAATTGGAAATTTTGACGCCCTGTTTCTGCCGGGGTGCGCACAAAGCGCAACCCGAAATCCGGACATCTTCCATCCGGGGCCAGTTGCGGTGGTGGTATCGCGCGCTTTATGGAACTGGCGTCGGGGAATGGGAGTTGTTTGGAGGCGTGAATGGGTTGCGACTGGGGCTCGAACGGGATGCCGTCGCTTCTCAAGTGAGGCTGTGGGTGTTCAACAAATCGGGTGCAATTGATCACCATGCATTGCCGTTACCGCACAAACCCTTTAAATCGCCGGCACTGGTTGATGGACGATTCTCGCTCGGCTGGGAGTTTCGGCCTGAGGCAACTGAAGATCAAAAAACTGCTTTTGAAAGAACTCTGAAAGCATGGGCAATGCTGGGAGGACTCGGTTTTCGGGCGAATCGGGCCGCAGGAAGCATGTGGCCCCTTGAGCTTCGCCCGAAAATCGAGCATTTTGAAAAGGCCGTAAAAAATTTGGCATTGCCCTCCCACTTGACTGTGCACGTTCTGGGCACAGGCAGTCAGGGGCCGGATGCGCTGAGGCGGATTGCCTGTGACACCGTTAAGACCCAGTCTGGTACATACGAGGCCAATGTCTTGGGCGGGGTCTGGGGCAACGAGCGTCTTGCTTCGGCCCTTAAACTGAAGGTTGCTCGATTTGAGGAGGGATCGCGTCTAGTGGCCGTTTGCGACCGGCGTCTCGACCGTGGTGCCCATTATTTTGGCGACGCCATAAATGCCCTAGGAACAAAGCCTCTTGGGCCATTGCTGCGCCAAGCATCCATTGGATAAAATACCCATGTCCTATTATCTGATTGAAATGCTAAAGGACCAGCCCGCCGGGCCCGTGATGCGTCTCGCTTTTGGCAAACCAGCATCGAACGATTTGATCGTGCCGGAGGCGGTTGATCTGCTGGAGAAGTTGGCAGTTGGCGGGCAATTGGATGGCGGCCCCGTGCTTCGGATCGATGGTCCGGCGTCAATGCCGGTCATGGCGGTGATCATCCATAAAGTTGCCCACCTATATGGGGCCATCGCCATCCGCGATCCGAAACTGGGACGGTTCGTGGTAAGCATTTCGCACCATCCCGATTACCCCCTTGGCGCACTTATTGAATAGTGCCGGTGCGACAGGTTGGCCTCCCGTTGAACTTCCCTCTATCCCATGCCTCTGACGTTAATTCATCTGGTAAGCGATGAAGCGCTCCAGAACTTGATCCCCTGCTTGGCCCTGAATCCCTCGCGAGTCGTGCAGTTTGTGACGAAGGACGATAAACTCCGGGAGAAAGCGAAGCGGTTGAAGGAGGTCGGACAGATGGTTTGCCCCTCGGCGACTTTCCGGGACGAACCGTTTCATCAGGATTCACCTACGGTGGAGGAGGCAAGAGACCGGGTGTGCGCGGTCGTGACCCAATTGGTGGGGCAGGGGGACACTGTTGTGGTGAACTACACCGGCGGGACGAAGATGATGTCGACAGGCACCTACCTCGCCGCAGAGGCCGTCGGTGCACCGGCGCTTTATTGTGACACGCGCAACCGGCGCTTCGCCACTGCTGGTGA
>CAZSPO010000223.1:5157-6285 GCA_964608775.1 uncultured Chthoniobacterales bacterium
GACTTCGAAACCCTTCGAGGATTCGGCCGGGAAGCCTACCGATTATGGGACGAAAATCAGGGGAATCTTGGGAAATACATGCAGGAAGTGCGCAGTAAGTTCGACTTCAAAACACAGAAAAAGAATGACGACAGCCTTGATCGATCCAGTTTCTTCCGACGGCCATTAACGAAACCGGATGAGCCGGAGGTGCAGGACTATCTCGCCCTGGCTGAACGCTACAAGATTCTGAACCGGATGAATGACCAATGGTATTTGGTTCCTCCCGACAGTTCTCTGGGCGGTGCCAAAATGGAAAAGCATTTTGAAAAGCTTCGCAAACGATTGGAAGGCGAGTGGCTCGAACTCTACGTGCTGGATTTGGCCTTGAACCATCCGGAGCGTTTTCGCGACGTGCGCTGGAGCTTGGAAACGCCCGGCAATGACACCACTGGGGAAGTGGATCTGGTCTGTATTGACAGCCAATCAATGGGGTTGCTCTGCGTATCGGCAAAGAGTTATTGCCCGTCCCTGGAGCATATGGAGAGTCACGTGCTTCGATCACACACCCTGGGGGGCAGCCATGCGGAAAAAGTCTTTTGCGTGACTCCGCATCGAGGTGATCGGAACGAAATGGGTGAGCTTGAAAAACGTCGAAAGTTGGCGAGAACCATCGGGGGGCAACTGCTGGCGTGGGGGGAAATTGAAGCATTTTTTCGGGGCTGAAAACTGGGGCGTATTAATTTTTCGACTGGCCTCTTCATGTCAACATTTCTAGGGAGGCCAGTCAGATTGCGTAAAAAATTGTGCAGCAGCGACTTAAGGAGCTTTGTTTCTGTGGATCAGCGTGATAAATATTCAGAATCCAATGTAACAAATAGAGGCCAGTCAAAACCATTGATTTGCATTCTGGGCGAGAGGGGTTTACACAAGAAGGGTCCCGAAAGGGGCTGATGCCGAAAGGCAATTGAGACGTGCTCGTTGTCGTTCAGCAGCTTCCCGTCCATGATAAGTCCCGAAAGGGGCTGATGCCGAAAGGCAATTGAGACTAATGCGATCGCTCCAATAAAAGAGCGCATCTTCCGGAGTCCCGAAAGGGGCTGATGCCGAAAGGCAATTGAGACGTTTTCGCGGGCCAAAGCCCGCATC
>CAZSPO010000224.1:0-6257 GCA_964608775.1 uncultured Chthoniobacterales bacterium
TGCGGCGAGCCATTGCGGCTTTGGGAGAGGACTGGCGGACGGAGCATGCCACCAAGCTAAGTGACAGGGCCGAGGCATACAACCTGGCTCGCGCTCAACGGCTGATTTGGGGCAGCACGGGCGAGAGCGAGGGAGGGGGTGAGCGAGTGAGAATCGTGCCCAAAGTGGCTGAGGCGAGGATCATCCCAAACGTGGCGGTGACGGGGCAGACGGCCCCCAGACCGGAGGAGCAGTCAAGGCGAAGGCTGGCCTCGGTTTCGCGGCGAGCGCAAGGGGAGCCGTCGGACTGGGGAAAAACGCGAGGTTCGGTCGAAAAGACAGCTGGCACCCCGTAGGTGTTGCCTTCACCGGTGGCCCAGCCGTGGGAACGCCTCAATTTTTTGCGCACCTGCTTGAGTAATTCATCCCCGCCCGAAAGCCCCAGATCGGCGATCTGCACCGCTTCGGGACGGCGTTTTCCGCCGGAGGCTCCGACGGTGACAGCGGGAAATCCCTTACGATGGGCAGCGGCGAGGAGGAGGGCTTTAATCGACATTCGGTCGACGGCATCGACCACGCAGTGGCAGGGATCCGCGAGGAGCGATTCGGCGTTGGCAGCCGTCAGAAAAGTGGGGAGGGGGCGGACCGTGGCGTGCGGGTTAATTTCGCGGATTCTCGCAGCGAGCAGCTCGACTTTGGAACATCCGACCGTGCGGGTGAGAGCGGGGAGTTGGCGATTGATATTGGTGACGCAGACCTCGTCGAGATCGATCAGCGTGAAGCGCCCGACGGCCGATCGAGCGAGCGCTTCCACCGTCCAACTCCCGACTCCGCCCAAGCCGACGATCACCACGTGAGCGGAAGCGAGCCGTCGCCAGGTCCCGAGACCATAGAGCCGGTCAATTCCCGAGAATCGCGCTTCCCAATCTGCCTCAGGCCCGAGAAGTGGCGATGGGGGGAGTGGCGTGGAAAGAGCGGTCAAGTCAAGAAACCCGGCTGGGGCGAGCGCCACCGGAGCGGATGCGTTCGAAAAGTTTCTGCTTAATCGTGGCGCAAGGGGCCGCAGGGCGTAAGGAAAGGGCAAACGCCTCGCTCAACCGTTCGCATTCGCGGATATAAGATTCGGCAGGAACTCCTCCTTCGATGCGGAGTCGTTCAAATTCGAGCAATTCGTCTTCGTCGAGCGCACCCACGACGTAGAGGCGGGCGAGATGTTCAAAGGTCGGAGAGTTCATTTTTCCACCCTTTCAAGGCTTCGGATATTTTTTTCAGGCCGAGTTCAAGTCGTGTTTTGATCGTGCCGAGGGGAATGCCGGTATGGGCGGCCACCTCCCGCTGGCTCATCCCCTTGAAGTAAGCCAGTTCAATGGCTTCGCGTTGCGGATCGGGCAAATCTTTCATTACCCTCTGCAGGAGCCGTCGGGCGTCGTTGAGCTCCAGGTCTTCTTCCATGGTGTTGTGCACCCAGGATTCGGGCTGTTGCTCGGGCTGCTCTTTAAACCGTTCCTCAACGCGAGCGTAAGCCTGGCGTTTGCGGAGACGGTCAATCGCCCGCCGACGGGTTAACGTCACAATCCACCCGAGCGGCTTGCCTTTCTCCGGGGAGAAGGTGCCGGACTGTTTCCAGAGTTCGACAAAAATCTCCTGGAGCAAATCGTCTGCTTCGGCGTCGTTGTGAATGACCCGCATGATCAAGGATTTCAGCACTCCGCTATAACGGTCGTAGAGTAATCCGAGCGCTTCTTCGTCCTGCTGTTGAATGCGGAGCATCAGCGTTTCATCGCTGATTTCTTCTTGTTCCGTAATGGTTTCGGCCATGGCTGTTGTCAACATAGACGGGATTGGCTTAGGATCGCCATCATAGTTTAATCCGAGGTTCGTGAAAGATTTGGATGGGTGGGGGTGACGGGAAGCGACACCGGCAAATGCACGGGCGATCGCTGGGCCGCTCAGGTCGCTCAGGTCGCTCAGGTCGCTCAAAAGTAAGGTCTGGGTTGAGCCCGGATCAATCACAAGGAGTCACGCCATTTCGCACGATCATTGATCCCGACAAGACGCCGAGCCTCCCGCACCGTATCTCCCTGGAACCGTCTTAGTCGGCGCGAAGTCTTGTCGGGCCAAGCATCGCAAGAACTGATGCAACCCCCTGTGATTGATCCGGGTTAATTACCTGGCTTGCGGGATTTTTTAAAGGATTTGCCCTCTTTCCAAGGAGACTTCCCTTTTTTGCCAGTCAGCGTGTCGCTTTTACCGCGCGGGGCGGAGCCGTCGCGGGGCCAGGGGCGAAGAATGACAGGCCGATCCTGCCATTGGGCGGCGTCTGGAAAGCTCTCCAGCAAACCGAGGGCTTGCTCGGGCAACTGAGCGAAACTGTGCGTCTCGGTTAACAAAATCATTCCCACATCCCGATGGGGCAACCCGGTGGCGTCGTGAATAAGACCGGTCACCTCCCGCGGCCCGACCTCGTGCTCACGGCCGACATCAAGCCAGACCCAAGCAAACCCGCGCGAGGCAGGACGCAATCGGGCGGGACGCGGTGGCAGCGGCACCTCTCCGGTAACGGGAGCGGGTGGTGGCTGGACAACGGGGGGGGAAGCCGGAGAAGGAGAGCGGCTAGAAGAGGGAGGCTGGTCCCGTGCAGGGCGCGGAGGGGAGGGGGCCTTGCCCGCAAAGGCAGGGAGGGGCTCTCTTGGCTCTCTTGGCTCTCTCGGGGGTTCCGGCGACTTTTCGTCCTTTCCGTCTCCGCCAACCAGCAATTGCAGGGCAGCGCTTGCAATGTCAGTTGAGGAAATCCCCTCTTCTAACAAGCGGTCGACGAGGGCTTGCAAGCCGCGATCCAGCCCTCCCTGCACCGTGTCTCGGAGGCGTTGTAACAATTGTTCGCCACGTTTTTCCCGCACCTCCCCGATCGTCGGGACTTTTCCACGGCGGATCCGCGCTTTGGTGGCCCGTTCGATGCCTTGTAGCCGATAAATTTCGCGCCCGGCCACAAAAGTCACCGCCATCCCTTGACGCCCGGCCCGCCCGGTCCGACCGATGCGATGGACGTAATCTTCGGTGTCGTAAGGCAGATCATAATTCACCACCACCTGGAGGTGATCGACATCGATGCCCCGTGCGGCGACATCGGTTGCGACGAGGAATTCGAACTCAGCCTTTTTAAATTTGTTCATCACCCGGGTGCGCTGGGCCTGGGCCATCCCGCCGTGCAACCGATCCACCGCAATTCCCTGCGCGGCGAGCGAATCAGCGAGATCATCGACCATGCGTTGGGTGTTACAAAAGACAATGCCGAGGGTGAACCCATGGTAGTCAAGGAGGCGAATGAGCGCCTCGGTTTTCATCCGGGGCGGCACTTCGAAGGCCCATTGGTCGATGGCGGGGGCGTCCATCGGCTTGGATTCAATCCGGATCACTTGGGGGTCGCGGGCGTGCGAATCGATCAGGCGCTGGATATCGCGGGAAACGGTCGCCGAGAAAAAGACCGTCTGCCGTTCCTGAGGCAGCGCACTGAGAATGCGGGTGATTTCATCGCGAAACCCGAGATCAAGCATCCGGTCGGCTTCATCCAGAATCACCGTGCGCACGGCATCGAGGCGAAGGGTGCCGCGGTCAAGGTGATCAATGAGTCGGCCTGGGGTGCCGATCACGACTTGGGGCCGACGGCGGAGTTCCATGAATTGGCGTTCGTAAGAAGCGCCGCCATAGATGGGGACGGCCTGCACACCGCGTTTGAAAGCCGAAAGTTTGTGAAACTCCTCGGCCACCTGGGAAGCGAGTTCACGGGTGGGACAGAGCACCAGGGCCTGGACATCTTGACTGGTCGGGTCGAGTCGTTCGAGGGCGGGGATGGCAAATGCCGCTGTCTTCCCCGACCCAGTCTGGGATTGACCGACCACATCGCGCCCGGTCATCAGCACCGGGATGGTGGCGACCTGAATGGGCGAAGCCGTCTCAAAACCGAGTTTGGCCACCGCCTTAATAATTTCGGGAGAGAGGTCGAGTTCTTCAAATGTCATGCGTTCCATAACAGCGGGGTCTATCGATCCCCTGGCGATAAGGGAAGCGTGGAGACCGGGAAAATGGCCCCCTCACCAGACGCACTTTTTAACCCGGCCCAATCACACCTTCATCCCGCGTTGATACAACCGGGGGGTCAACCCCGTCTGGCGGGAGAACCATTTGCAGAAATGCGAGCTGTCTGAAAAACCGAGTCCCGAGGCCACGGTTTTCACCGATTGACGGGGATCGCCCAATTGTTCCACCGCCAATCGAAGGAGTTCCCGGTCCAGCTCCCGCTTGGGACTACTCTTCCATTGCGCACGAAACAGTCGATTAATTTGCACCGCGCCCAGGCCGGTCGCCAATGTCAGGACCCGATACGGCACAGGCCCGATGCGACAATGCTCACGGAGACAGCGTCGAGCTCGCACTAGCCGTGGATCCGGCGCGGGGGGCGTCGCGGCTCCATCGCTGGCGATTCGCCATTGAAACCCGCTGACCTCACTCCACGCCGACGCAAAATCGAGCGTGCGCGCTTGGTGTTCCAACCACTCACTCGCCGTCCAGAACGCCTTTCCCCCCTGCCCCGGCGGGCCTGCCGTCGGCAGGGTCGCCAACACCCCTTCCGCCCTTCGCCGCAACTGGGGAGATGCGGCATCCGGAACGATGCTCGGCAGCTCGCTCTTCCACGATTGATGGGGCGGAATCAGCCATTGAAAAGCAACCGAGAGGATTCGGGTGCGGGGAGCAAAATCTTGCCGCCGTTCGAGTGTCGGCGGCAAAAGCAACCATTCGCCCGCCACCGCCGTGAACCGACCGAGGTGTGCAAATTCCACCTCTGCCCTCCCCTGCTCCACCCACCACGAAGAAAACCAATCTGGCGTAAATCGACCGGTCCGCCCATGCACCGGAGGCGCACCTCGATAGGCGAAGACCAACCGAATCCGCACCCCCTCCCAGAGAGTCGCGGGGTGAAGATGGGGCTCACCCACGGGCATAATGATCAGAATATACCGCAAAGGATCAGTTACAACCGAGAAGAGCGCCGACAGCGGTCGCCCGGTCGACTAGAATAATCCCCATGATCCTCCCCCTCCAAATCCCCCTCCGGTTTGATGTCGATCTCTGTGTGCTCGGTGGCTCCAGCGGGGCCGTCGCGGCTGCGGAGAGTGCCGCACGCCACGGAGCCTCGGTCTTGCTGCTCTGCGAACGCTCTTACCTCGGGGAAGATTGCACGGCGACCCTCCGCTTTCCGCAAGGAGCCCGAATGCGGACCCCACTCGGTATCGCGCTTTTTGGAGCAAAAGCGTTGGTGCGCCCGACCCCGCGCCATCTAAAAGCGGTGTTTGACACCCACCTGCTCGAGGCCGGGGTGCGGGTCCTGCACGGAGCCTATGGGGTCGCCCCCTTGCGGGATCCGGAAGGGAATCTCTCAGGCATGCTGGCTGGGAGTCGGTGCGGTCTCTTTGCGATCCGGGCGCGCGCAGTCCTAGACGCCACTTTCGCCGCTCAGTTTGCCCGGGCCAATGGAGCGGCATTTGTCCCCTTCAACGGCGGTCGGGTGGCGGTTGAAAAAGTGGTGATCAGCCAAGTCGCCAACCCCGGCGAACAAGTCGAGACCGATGACGAGCCGTTGGAAATCCTTTGGCGCACCCAAGGTGAGAGGAAGGAAATGATCCGCGGTTACGTTCACCGCTATCATTTTGACTTCGATTTTGCAGATAGCCATTTCGATTCTCAATTGAACGCAGAATGGGAAGCCCGGCAGCGGAGTTGGAATCCCGAGATTCTTTATAGCTCAGACAGCGCCTGGTTTCTCCCTTTGGAACGTCTTCGCCCGACCCAAGGCACCCCGCCCGCGACGACCGACTTTGGGCCGGAACGCTTTCAAACGGCCGACCCAGCTCTCTCCGTTTTCGGCGGGGCTGCGGCCCTTTCAGCCGAGGAATCGGCGGCTCTGATGGAAGTCGATACGTTCCTGCACACCGGAGAAACGCTCGGTCGCGATTTGGCGCAGAGGGCACGCGGTCGGACGATCGGGCGCGTCGCGGAGATTTATCACCCGGCCTCCGTCCCTTTGGGAAACGGGGAAATGCGATGCGTCACCGAGTCGGTGCGTCCCCGCGATCAGAGTCCGATGTTGACCCTGGCTTGCGACGCCCTCCCCCAGCTGGCGGAGGTGGAGGTTTTGGTCATGGGGGGAGGCACCGCTGGAGCGTCCGCCGGGATTTCTGCGTCACGGGAGGGAGAGCAAACCCTGGTGTGCGAATACCAAC
>CAZSPO010000225.1:0-6246 GCA_964608775.1 uncultured Chthoniobacterales bacterium
GAAATCGTGTCGAGCGCCAAAATCCGATCCAGCAGAGTGGGGCCAACCACCGCGCGATAGAGCCCGCAAAGGGAGCCGATGGCCAGAAGGCCAATGCAAACATGAAGCAGTGTGTCAAACATGAGCCGTTGCAAAACAGGGGTTCATCGGGTGAAAGCGAGAATGTATTGTTCGAGGTTCCGTTTGATATCGGTCCGCACCGCTTCCGGATCGTGACCATCAAAGGCATGCACCACGATCTTGGAAAGGTCCGGGGCAATGTAGGCACTCGTGGTGCCAGGGGTAAGGGTGATGCAGTGGGTGAGGAGAAAAATCTCGGGAAAACGGAGGCTCCGCGTGTCGTATTCCACGAAATTCGGTTCCATCTTGTCCACGGGCTGAAACAAGACCGCGATGGCGATCGTCCAGTTGCTTTGAATGAAGAGCTTCACAAAATGCACCATGAACCGCACCAACGCATGGCATCGCCGGAAATAATGGGTGGTAATAGGAATCAGCGGACGACAGAGCCACAACAGCCCGTAGCCCATCGCAAATCCAATCGCGAAATCTGTAAAGGAGGGAGCCGCCAGGAGAAACACCCAGCACACGGCAATCAACAAGTTGATCAGCAACAGGATCATGGCAAACGGCGCTCCCCCTTTCCTTCATAGGAAAAAACTGCGGCCGCATAAGCCGATTGATCGAGAGCCGAACGGGCCGCCGTTTGCGCCAGCCCGAAGAAGAACAGGACGCCGAGTCCGATCATGAGTGAGACGACCGCCATGGCCGCCGGGATGGCGGTCATGGATTTCCAACCGGGGTGATTGAGCCGAACGCCGGACTCTCGTTCAGGGGACCAAAAGGCTCCCAACCAGATTTTCAACATACTGAATAGGGTGAGGATACTGGCAACGACCGAAGCGGCCACGAGCCAATATTCGCCCTGCTGCAAACCAGTTACGATAATGAAGTATTTCCCCCAAAACCCGCTGAGAGGGGGGATGCCGGCCAGGGACATGGCTTGAAGGAGAAAGACGATGCCCAGCAGTGGGGTGTATTTCCACAGGCCTCCCATCTGGTCAAGCCGGTCGGTGCCGTTGAGTTGCCGGGCAGTGCCGCCGACCAGGAAGAGAGCGGCTTTCACCACAATATGGTGGACGATATAAAGAATCGCGGCCGTGATGGCGAGCTCGGTGAAAAAACCGATCGCCAAGACCATAAAGCCGATCTGACTCAGAATATGGAATGATAGAATCCCCCGGATGGTATTGCGCGAGATGGCACCCAGCACCCCGAAAATCATGGTTGCGCCCGCCAACCAAGCGATGGTGGTATGCAGCGATCCGAGGCTGTGCGGAAAGACGGTGCAGAACAGCCGCAGCATCACGTAGACCCCCACCTTGGTCAACATGCCCGAGTAGAGAGCGGCCACGGCGGTGGGGAGAATCGGATAGCTTTTGGGCAGCCAGTAATAGAGAGGAAACACCCCGGCTTTGGTCGCTGTGACAACGAGGAACACTAGGGCGAGCAAATAAACCAGCGGATCATCCGACATTTCCTGTGCGCGCATGGCGATTTGCCCGAAATTCAGGGTTCCGAAGAGACGGTAAGCCAGACCGGCTCCACAGAGAAACAGCGCACTCCCGATAAAGTTAATGGCGAGATAAGGAAATGCGTGTTTGATCGATCGTCCGGATGCTTCCAAGGTCATTAGACCATAGGAGGCAATCAACATAATCTCGAAAGCGACGAAGAGGTTAAAGAGATCGCCTGTGGTAAAAGAAAGATTGATGCCGGCCACAAGAAACTGCAAGAGAGGCAGCCGGAGGGGATGCTCTTTGTTGGCGGGTGTCTCGAACATCCCATAGCTCATCGCGGCGAGGGCCGTGATGGCCGAGAGCAGCAGCATCAACGCGGCCAAGAGATCGATCACGATCACAATGCCAAGCGGAGCCGTCCAAGCTCCGATGTGGAGGGTGTTGATCGATCCGTCGGCGCAGCGCCAGACCCAGTAAAGCGCCACGGCCAATTGGACGGCACCCGAGGCAAGCGCGACACCCCTTCGGAATAGAGTCCGGCTGCCGATCGCTAGACAGGCGAGGCCGGTGACCAAGGGAAGGAGAAACGGGAGAATCACCCAGTTCATTCCTCCTCCTCCTGAGTATCGAAGAGATCGTGGGCATTGGCTGAGTTGTGCTCCAGAAACAGTCTGTATAGAAGAAACACAATGTAGGCCGCCACGCCGAACCCAATGACGATGGCGGTGAGAATCAACGCTTGCGGCAGCGGATCGACCAGCATCTCTCCCGTTGCTCCGCTGATGGGGGAACCTTTGCCTTCCGGCCGACCGGACATCGTAAGAACAAAAAGATTGGCCGCGTTGCTAAGCACCAGAAAGCCAAAGAGAATCCGGGCAAAACTCCGCTGGAGCACCAAGTAGATGCCGGTGCCAAAAAGCAGGCCGATGAGGAGGGCGGTGTCGAGCTGCATGTCAGGAGCTTTCCTCTTGGTTGGCGTTCGCATCACCCAGCGCTTCTTCGATCGGGATTTCGTCCGAGGCAGCAAATCGTTCTGTCTCCCCAGCGGGAAACGGCGAATGACCCTGCGCCGCGCAGTCGAGCATGCTGATGATCTTAACCGTAATCCCCACCACAACGAAGTAGACGCCCAAGTCGAAGAACATCGGGGTATTGATCTTTAACTCCCCCAGCAGCGGCACACCTTTGAACTTCCAAAAAACATGCTCGAAAAAGGTCAACCCGAATACCCAGGAACCGACCGCCGTTCCGATAGCAAGGGCCAACCCAGCGGTCATGAAAGCCGACGGGCGCAGTCCCATCGCTTTTTGCACCTGACCGCTACCCATTGCCAGCTCGATCAAAACCACCGAAAGACCCGAGGCAATTCCCGCAATAAATCCGCCCCCCGGCAAATCGTGGCCGCGGAAGAAAAGATAGACGGCGATGAGGTTGATGAAAACAAATCCCATCACCGCCACGGTGGAAAAGATCGGGCTATTGGGAGGAGGCGGGGCGGTCGGTTTCATGCGGGTTCCTCCGATTTTACAGCCGGTTTCTGCCCGACGCTCCGGCGCCGCATGATGAGCCCCATGCAGCCCAAGGTGGCAATCACGAGCACGGTCGCCTCGCCCAAGGTGTCAAAGCCACGAAAGTCGACCAGGATGGTATTGACCGTGTTTGTCCCGTGGGCAAGCGGTTCGCTCTCCTCAAGAAATCGGTGTCCCATGGGGTCGCGCTCAGGTGCCCCGGTGAAAAGGAGAATGAACAACGTCACCACCCCACCCGATACAACGGCCAAGGCTCCCCGGACCCGCTGGCCAACAGGGCTCGATTGACGTTCGGTTTCGCCCAATTGCGTTTCGCGGTAGAAACGGTTAAAGAGAATCAGCACCAAAATTAACGTAACCGTCTCAATCAGAATTTGCGTCATCGCAAGGTCGGGAGCCTGATAGAGAACATAGAAAAAAGTGATCAAAAACCCGGCGATCGAGAGGGAAATCAGTTGGGCACTCCAATGCCGGAGGAACACCACGCCCAGTGCAGCCCCGGCAATAAGCAGGCAGAAAAAGGAGCGGAGCAGATTGACAGAGTCTTCCGAGAAAGCTTGCTGGAGAAATTGTTCCCATTCGAAAGGGGTGATCCGCGTGGCCAACCCCCAGATTAAAAGCAGACCAGTGAACCCGAATAGAATCGGGAGAAACGCCAGCGGTTTCTCATGCTGCAAAAGCCGGGTGATCCAGAGCGCCAGCCGCGTCATCCCATTCATGGCATGGTCGAAAGCAAGATCGAAACGGAGACCAATGGGAATCCGGACCCATCCCCAACGCGTGCGGTCCAGGAGAGCGTAGAGTCCGAATCCAGTCGCGAAAAGCACTACAGTCGTCCAGAACAACGGCGTGAACCCATGCCAAAGGGTGAGCTTCATCAGTTTTTCCGCCTGCAACCCTGGGACCGCCAGCGCCTGATCGATGGCATACGGCACGCCCGGTAGGAGACCGAATGTCAGGCCGGCAAAGGCGAGCAGGGTGGCCGGGAGCTGCAGGGCCATGCTAGGTCGATGAAAGTGGGCCGTGGCCGCTGCGCATTCCGGGCCGAAAAATGTTCGAAAGAAGAGTCGGCAAGAAAAAAGAATTTTGAAAAGGAACGAAAGTAGCAAAACGGCAAACAACACCCAGCCCGCTGCCCCGAATTCCTCGGCCAAATAAAGATAGCTTTCCATCGAGACCTCTTTGCTGATGAACCCCACCGTCGGGGGCAGCCCCATCATGGAAGCGGTGGCCAATCCGAAAATCAGGGTCAGCCACGGCATGCGACGCCGCAGCCCGCCCAGCTGGCGGATGTCCCGGGTGCCAACCGCGTGATCGATAATGCCGGCCATCATGAAGAGCCCGCCTTTGTAAAAGACGTGAGTCATGATTTGTAGAAAGTCATGCTGCACCCCGTGCGCCGCGCCCACGCCGTATCCGCAGACGAGCGCCCCGAGCTGGTTGACCGTGGCAAAGGCGAGGATGGCTTTCAGATCATTGGAGAGCAGGGCCAGGATCGCGCCCAACAACATGGTCGTCGCCCCCACAATGATCAGCAGCGGCTGCCAAAGTTCGTATTCCGAAAAGACGGGGAAAAGTCGGGCGCAAAGGAAGACGCCGAGTTTAACCATGGTGGCCGAGTGCAAGTAAGCGCTCACGGGCGTCGGAGCGGCCATGGCGTTGGGAAGCCAAAAATGGAGCGGGAACTGGGCCGACTTCCCAAAAGCCCCGCAGAGCATCAGCAGCAGCGCTAGATTCACCCACCAGGGATCCACCCCTTCCAAGCGGCCTTTGGAAAGCACGGAGACATCGTAGACACCGCCGGAGAGAAGACCGACCAGGACGACGCCCACCAGCATGAGAAGGCCGGTGAAGACGGTGACCAATAAGGCCATTCGGGCTCCATAACGGCTTTCCGGTTTGTCATGAGAAAATCCGATGAGCAGGAAGGAGGAGATGCCGGTCAGTTCCCAGAACACAAACATCAGCATCAAATTATCGGCCAAGACCGTGCCGAGCATCGCCGCCATAAAAAACAAGAGGTAACTGTAAAAACGCCCAACGAAGGCGTAATGGCCTTCCATGTAGTGCTTCGCGTAGAAGACAATCAGGATGCCCATTCCACTGACCACGAGCGCGAAGAAAAAGGAGAGGCCGTCGAGGAGGAAGTTGAGATTGATGCCCGCAGCGGGAAACCAGGGCAAAACGAGAGCGGTCGGCACGCCGATCCCGGCCTGGACACCGGCGAGCACGATGCAGAGGCAGGAGAGCATAGGAACAATCAACACTAGGTAGCCGAGCCCGCTCTTCATTCTGGGCGCAAGCAGGGCAGGGAGCGGGGCCGCGAGCAGCGGAAGAAAGATGGCGGTTAGGATCAGGTGCAGTGTCGACATTCCCATGAAAACGCTCCCCGCCGACCATGGGGCGGGGCGTTGGGGGGGAGAATTCGACAAGAGCAGCCCGATCCGTCAAGCCCAACCGGTCCGGGTCGACCTGAAGGCCACGGCGAATTTATCGGAAAAAAGAAATCCCCCCCCTCCGAACGGGGAGCAGGAAGGGAGGAAGAGACGATGCCTAGCTGCCGCGATCAACGTGACCGGGTTCCAGCTAGCCATTTGCCGACCGATTTCGGCAGGGAAAAATGTCAAGTTCTCTGGATTTCCCGGTGGAGAGAATCGGCGGTGACGTATAAACTCCTCCGATGATCATCCCCCGTTCTCTTTGGTGGGCGACGATCGCCACGCTTTTTGTCGGGGTGGCAATCGGTTTCTGGGGAGGAGCCCGGTGGGGAGGGCGTTCAGTCAAGCCCGCCGCTGAAACGCTCACTTCAGTCAGTCTCTTTCAGGCAGCGGAAGGCGAGCGCTCGCCGGGCGCTTCCGACGCCAGGTGGATGTCCGTCGAAACGCCGCTCACGGCGGAAATGCTGTTCGACCTGACGCAACGGGAACGGTTTTCTTCCGCCGAAACCCCGTCCCGCATTCATCTCCTGGCAGCCTTGCAACGCCGCCTAGCCCGCCAAGATTTAGCCGCGTTGGCCGAGGAACTGGTGGCGCTCGGTATCGGTCAACCACATGAAACCGAAGCGCTCAGACAAGTCCTCATGGCCTGGGCGGAGGTGGCTCCCGAAGCCGCCCTGTCTTTTGCTAAGACCCAGGTCTCGCCCGAGGATCGGCGGGAAGCGATCACGGCTGTCCTTTCTTCTAGCGTGGAAGTCGCCC
>CAZSPO010000226.1:0-6220 GCA_964608775.1 uncultured Chthoniobacterales bacterium
ACCATTTCCAGCGAGCAGTCGGTAGAGTTCGCCGTATTGCCAGGAGATATCCACGGTCCATGGCAGGATGGCATACGGATGGCAAATGCGTTGCCATTGTGCCCTTGCGGCGGCGGATTGTCCGCAGGCGAGTTCGCCCGCTACCGTAAACGTAATGAAAAAGTTTTCTTTAGGATGCCTAGCAAAAAATGCATCAGCCTTTCCATCCACGCGTCGCTTTGCCTCGCGCTCGGCGGTGATGACGAAGTTAGTGTCAAGGATCATGCCCATGGATCATCGGGGATGGGGTCGTGGGAAGCGGCCCGTTCCACCGAGTCGAGATACTCGTCGGTCACGGCACCTCCGCCATTGCGGTAATGTTTCCTGAGAGTCTTTCCGGTAGGAGCGGTGTCCGGAATCACCGCGCGCCGGACAACCTCTGTAAAGGATTCGCCGCCGCGCTTCGCTATCCGCAACTTTTCATAGGCATCGATCTCCAGGGTAATCGTCTTGGTGGGCATACACGAAATATACACGAAACGAGTAAATCGACAAGATCCAACTAAGAGGCTGTCTTAAAAGTGGTGGTGACAAAATTTCGGTCACGTGAGGCGAAGACCCCGGCAAGGTCGATTCGGTGCAGGCGTTTCTGGATGCTGGGAACGCCGGTGCCCCCACCGGCTTTGGAAAAGATGCCGACGAGGGCGTCGGCGGTCCCAGGGTGCTGGTCTGCACCCATGCCACCTTCCGCTTCGCGGTGGAGAAGTTCGGGGTGGAGGCATTTGACGACCGGTTGATCGCGATGAAGCCACCCAGCGGTTGCGGAAACTGCTGCCAAAGCAAGCGTGAACAGCCCGACAGCACTCGTCCAGAAGCTCTGGAATGACTGCAACATCCTGCTGGACGATGGCCTGTCCTATGGCGATTACGTCGAGCAACTGACCCAACAGCTATTTCAGCCGAATATTTTTTTCCGCAGCCGACCCGCGTCTTCTAACATCAAGTAAACGGAGGGGACCAGGATGAGGGTGATCACTGTGGCGTAAAGAATGCCGAAGGCGAGGGAGACCGCCATGGGAATCAGGAATTGCGCCTGGGCGCTGCGTTCGAGGAGGAGGGGGGTGAGACCGGCGAAGGTGGTGAGGGAGGTGAGTAACACCGCGCGGAACCGGGCAACTGGAGCTTGGACGGCGGCTTCGTGCAGGGAAAGCCCATCGGCACGACGGCGATTTACATAATCGACCAGCACCAGACTGTCATTCACCACGACCCCGGCGAGAGCGACCATGCCGCAGACCGAGAGAATGCTAATCGGCATGCCCATCAGCATGTGACCGAGCATTGCCCCGGTGAAGCTAAAGGGGATGATACTCATTACGATGAAGGGTTGGGTGTAAGAGCGGAACGGAATAGCGAGCAAGGCATAGACGAGGAAGAGGGCAAGGATCGCACCGGCCGTCAGGCCGCCTAATGCCTCGCTCTGTTCACGGCTCTCCCCTTCCTGGGTGAAGCGGACGCTCGGATATTGCCGGAGCAGCTCGGGAAGAAAGCGGGAAGTTAGATCAGCGAGGATTTCTGTGGCGTTCCCCTTAGTGGTGTCGACATCCGCCACCACATTGAGGGCGCGGCCCCGGTCGACCCGGGTGATTTTCGCGTAGCCGCGACCGAGTTCGGCGTTAGCAACGGCGTCGAAGGGAACCTCGCTACCGTCCGGGAGGCGGATGCGCATTTGCTCAAGGTTGGCCAGGGAGCGGCGTTCATCATACGGGTAGCGGACCATCACCTTCACCTCTTCGCGTCGGCGGAGGAACCGTTGGGCTTCGGCTCCGTAAAAGGCTTGGCGCACTTGTTGGGCGAGGTCGGAGAGGGTGAGGCCGAGGCTTTCGGCTTCCGGTTTGAGGCTGAGAACGAGCTCTTCTTTACCGGTGCGAAAGGTGTCGCTGATGTCGCGGACTCCGGGGTATTCAGCCAGCTTGCGTTTGAGGGCGTCGGCGACGGCGCGAAGGGCGGTAAAATCGGAGCCGCTCAGTTGCAGGTTGATCGCTTCGCCCGTGCTGACGAGGTCGGAAGCGAAGGTGAGCTCGACTGCGCCAGGGATGGGGCCGGTGAGCTCCCGCCAACGGTTGGCGACCTCGCGGGTGCTGGTGGTGCGGCGTTCAGGCGGAGCGAGTTCGATTACGACTTCGCCGACGTGACCGCCGAGTCCACGATTGACGGCAGGGGGGCCGGGGCCGCGAGCGGCGGCTCCAACGGGTTGATCGCCAATTGTCGCAAGGAAATGTTGGAAATTCCCTTCTTCACTGCCGGTCTCGCGTCCGTCCAATTCGAACTCCACTTGGCGGGCGGCCTGTTCGATTTGTTCCACCGCACGTTGGGTGGCAGAGACCGGGGTGCCATCGGGGAGGACGAGAGAGGCGATCACAAAATCGGCTTCGACAGCGGGAAAGAAGACAAACTTGACCCACCCACTTTGGACCAGGCCGACGCTGGTGAGAAGGGCGGCGATGAAAACAGCCAGGGTGCTGTATCGATGACGGGTGGCGAGCGCGGCGGTGGCGCGGAACGGATGATCGATCACCCAGCGCAGGGCGGCGGCGACCCGCATTTGCACGTTGTCCCAGAGCTGAATGGGATTCCAGCTCTTGCGGGGGCGAGCGGCCCGGAGGTGACGGAGATGAGAGGGGAGGACGAATTTCGATTCCACAAGCGAGAAGAGCAGGGTGGGAATCACGACGAGCGGAATGACCCGCCAGATTTTTCCGGCCACCCCAGGGACATTGAGCATGGGGAGGAAGGCGACGACGGTCGTGAGCACCGCGAAAATCACCGGGAGCGCGACTTCGCGGGCTCCATCGATTGCGGCGCGGACCGGTTCCTCGTGTCGTTCGAAGTGGGTATAGATATTTTCGCCCACCACGATGGCGTCATCGACCACGATCCCGAGGACCAGGATGAAGGCGAAAAGCGAGATCATGTTGATGGTAATGCCGAGCAGAGGCATCACGGCCAGGGTGCCGAGGAAGGAGATGGGAATGCCCAACGACACCCAGGCGGCCAGGTCGAGCTTGAGAAAGAGGGCGAGAACCAGAAAAACGAGGAGCAGGCCACCCAGCGCATTGCGGATGAGGAGTTCGAGCCGACTTCGGAGGTAGCCGGAGTTGTCTTGCCAAATCGTAAGCGAGATTCCTTCGGGCAAGGTCGGGCGGGTTTGCTCGATGTAATCGCGGACGTTTTCGGCAATGGTAAGCGCATTCTGGTCGCCGACCCGGAAGACCCGCACCACGACGGCCGGATCGCCGTTGAACCGGGAGGCGGTATCGGTTTCCTCGAACGCATCCCGGACCACGGCGACATCGGAGAGGAGAACTCGGGTGCCATCGGGCCGGGAGAGCAGGACGATATCCTCGAAGTCTCGCCCCTCGTAAGCCTGGCCTTTGGCCCGGAGCAACACCTCCCCCGACGCGCTCCGCACCGTGCCGCCGGGCAGATCGAGGGATTGGCGGCGGACCGCCTCGGCGACCTGCTCAAACGAGAGGCCGAAGCGGCGGAGGGTCTCCTCGGAAATTTCGATCGCCACTTCGTCCGCGCGGGCTCCGGCCAACTCCACCTGGGTAATGCCGGGCAGATTCGCGAGCTCATCGCGCACCCGTTCCCCGACCCGTTTCAACGTCCGCTCATCCGCGTTGCCTGACACGGAGATGTTGAGGACCTGGTTGCGCAGGAGAATTTCCTCCACCACCGGCTTCTCGGCTTCGACCGGAAAGGTGTCGATCGCGTCGATCCGCGTCTTAATATCGTTGAGGAGATCGCGGACGTCATATCCGTTGGCGATTTCGATGGCGACGGAGCCGCTCCCTTCTAAGGCGGTGGAGGTGATTTTCTTAATGCCGGCAAGGTCGGCGACGCGTTCCTCGATCCGCATGCAGATCCCCTCTTCCACCTCGGCGGGGGCGGCTCCGGGGTAGGGCACTTTCACCAGCACGACATCCACGGCGGTCTCAGGGAAAATTTCGACCACCAAATTGAAGGCGCTCACGAGACCGGTCACCGCGATCGTCGCCATGAGAAGATTGGCAGCGACCGGGTTTTGCACAAACCAGGCCACGACCCCTTTCGGTCGCTCGGAGGAGAGCACGTTCATGGCTTCGGTTGGCCGGCCTCCTCCTGGTTGGTCACCCGCACCCGCATCCCTTCGATGACCGTTTGGAGCGGGGTCAGGCAGACGCGTTCTCCGGCCTGTAAACCGTCGGTCACCACCACGTGATCCTGATCAAAAGTCGTCGCGGTCACCTCGCGAAAGGCCAGGCGATCCTCCGGGGTAACAACCAGCACCCGATCAAACCCGCGCATAGCCGAACGAGGCAACAAAATCGCCTCGGGCAGGGTGCGCCCGGTGATGGTGGCGGTCACAAATTGACCCGGTAACAACGGCAAATCGCCATCCTCCGGGGTGACCTCGGCGATTAAGTTGAGCGTGCGCGTTTTTTCGTCGAACGCGGCGTCACTCCGATGGATGCGGCCCCGCCAGGTGACCGTATCCGCTCCGAACGCTGCCGTGAGATCGACCTCAAGTGGGGCAGCGAACTGGCCGCGGGCTTGGAAGGTGATCCCGAGTTTGGCAAGATCGGCCTGACCGAGTGGGAGAGGGACTTCCATCAAGGCGTCGCTGTAAATCCGACCGAGCACCGCCCCTTTCGCTGCGAACTCCCCGGTCTCCACCCGTTTTTCCAGGACCCGCCCGTGGTAAGGAGCGGGGAGGGTGGTGCGTTCCAGATCGCGGCTGGCGGTGGCCACGGCGGCTTCCGCTGCTTGCACGGCGGCGGAAGCTTGAGCGAGCTGCGGCTTTCTCAGGACAAGGGGCGGGGGATCGCCGCCCCGACCGAGCTCGACCCAATCGCGGGCGGCTTGATCGGCGCGGGCTTTTTCTTCGGCCAGGAGAAGGGCGGCTTGGGCGGCGCGTTGACGGGCTTCGGAGAGGGCCAATTCGTAATCGAGCGGGTCGAGCCGGACCAACGGCGTATCCTTTTCAAAAACGCCGCCTTCGATGAAAGCTGGGGCAAGCTCGATAATCCGTCCGCCCACCTGTGGGACGAGTTGGGTGGTGGTGCGCGGGCGGGCGGAGCCTTGGGTGGTGACGTGGAGGGTGGCTGGTGCGGGCTGAGCCGTGGTCACTTCCACCGTGGGCGGGTTGACCTCGATGGCTTGAGGTTGGGGTTTTGGCTGAAACACCTGCAACACCACCAGGATACCGACGGCGGCGGCCAGGATCAGGATCGGGAGGAGGATGCGGATGATTTTCATGAGGCAACGCGGAAATCTCCTCCGAGGGCGAGGTGCAGGTTGACCCGATTGTCGAGCCGTTGTCGGCGGGTATCAAGGACACGGGTCCGGGCATTGAAATAGGTGCGCTGCGCTTCGAGCACAAAGAGGAAATCCCGCAGACCGGCGCTGTATTCGCTGAGGGCGAGATCGAGCGCCTTGCCCGCTTGCAACGAGGAAGCGGCATCCGCCTGCTCCTGGGCTTTGAGCCGGCGTTCGCCTTCCAAGGCGGTTTCCACTTCTCGAAACGCCTCCAGTGCGGTGCGGATATAAGCGGCTTTGGCTTCCTCGAGAATCGCGCCCCGCCGATCTTTTTCCGCCATGAGTCGGCCCCCTTCGAAGATCGGTTGAGCCAGGTTCGCGGCGATGGTCCAAACGCCGAAATCGCCATTGAGCAAATTGCGCACCGCATCGGTCGTGGTGCCACCGGCTGCGGTCAGACTGATCCGCGGGAGCAGGGCGAGCCGGGCTTCGACCTCCCGCTCGCGCGCGGCGGCGACCCGTCGTTCGGCGGCCAACAGGTCGGGGCGGCGGGCGAGAATTTCAGCGGGAATCCCGGCGGGGACCTGGCCGCGCAATTCCGCCAACGGCCCGGGCGAGAGGTTGGCCGACGGATAATCGCCCATCAAAACCTGGAGCTGACGTTTGGCCGCATCGAGTTGTTGCAGTCGGCCTTGCAGGAGCGCCTTCGCGTTTTCCTCATTGCTCAGGGCCAAGCGAAGATCGAGCGCATTTGCAATCCCGCGCTCAAATCGGTCGCGAACCACCCGGGCTGAATTGGTGAAACTGGCGACCACTTCTTCGGCCACCCCGACGAGGGCAGCGGCTTCATTCACCGCGAACCATGCCTTGGCGGTTTGCCCAGCGAGGGAGAGCCGGGCTCCCGCCAACTCCGCCGCTGCCGGGCCGCCCGATGCGAGCC
>CAZSPO010000227.1:0-6220 GCA_964608775.1 uncultured Chthoniobacterales bacterium
TCAGCCGCATAAGCGAACGGCAAATCGGACGGCACCCGCCCCGGTTGCTCGGTGAACGCGGCGATAAAAATCGTCTGCAACCCCGCAAAATCGCGGTAAACCGCTTCCAACCGCCGGGCCTGCGCCCGGACATCCCCCTGACCCGCCTCCGCTGCGACCAGAATCACCATGGGCTGCCCGCGAAAGGCACGGCTGGAAGCGGCTTTCCCATTCGACGCAATCCAGAGAAAATCCGGAGCGCGGTCAACGGAGGGAGGCGTATTCCGTGCGGGGCCAGAGGCGCAACCGCCCAACCCAACCAGCAGCGGAGCCAAGAGCAGGAGAAGAGCGGGACGAAAACGGAGGGCGGCGCGGGCCTCAGACCCGCATGAGTTCGGCTTCTTTATGGGCGGCATGTTCATCGATGCTGGCAACGTATTTATCGGTCAATTTCTGGACTTCCTTCTCGTAAATCGTGAGGTCGTCTTCCGTGATCTCCCCCCCTTTTTGCATCTTTTTAAACTCTTCCATGGCGGTGCGACGCTGCGCACGCACCCGGACGCGGGTTTCTTCGGCCATCTGTTTCACCGTCTTGCTGAGGCTGACCCGGCGTTCCTCCGAGAGTTCGGGGATCGGAATCCGAAGAATCTTGCCGTCCACCGCCGGATTGATGCCGAGGCGCGACTCTTGAATCCCTTTTTCAATCGCCTTCACCGTGCTGATGTCGAACGGTTGAATGACGAGCAGCCGGGGTTCCGGAGCGGTAATCACGGCCAGCTGCTTGAGTTTCATGTGGGAGCCGTAGGCTTCGACATCGATATTTTCGACGAGGGCCGGGGAGGCTTTGCCCGTGCGGACTGTGGCGAATTCGTGCATCATATAGTGCACGCATTTTTCCATGCCTTCTTCGGTTTCCAGAAGTTGATCGTCGGGGCTACTCATGGGGTGGGGAAAGAGGGGTGGACGGAGGTTTCGGACGAAGTTTGGGCGAGGTTACTCGCCGCTGACCAGTGTGCCAACCTTGCGGCCAAGCACGACATTCTTGATATTGTGCGGCTTCATCATGTCAAAGACAATGATCGGCACTTTGTTATCCATACAAAGCGAGAAGGCGGTGGAATCCATGATTTTCAGGCGGCGAGTGAGGGCTTCCACATAAGAAATCTGGTCGAACTTCACCGCATCCGGGTGGAGCACCGGATCGGCCGTGTAAATCCCATCCACCTTGGTCGCTTTCAAAATAACGTCGGCGTCAATCTCGCTGGCACGCAGCGCGGCCGTCGTGTCGGTCGAAAAATAGGGATTCCCCGTGCCGGCCACAAAAATCACCACATGCCCTTGTTCCAACTGGAGAATGGCCCGGCGAAGAATGAACGGTTCCGCGACATTCTTCATCTCGATGGCGGTATGCACCCGGGTCGGCACCGTCAGCATTTCCAACTCGCTTTGGAGCGCTAGACCATTAATGACCGTCGCCAGCATCCCCATGTAATCGGCCGTGGTCCGATTCATCCCGCGATGGCTGGCAGTGGCTCCGCGCATGATATTGCCGCCTCCCACCACGACCGCTACTTCAACGCCTAAGTCCCGGACTTCTTTGATTTGCAACGCAAGGTCGCGGACAATTTGTGGGGAAATATTATCGGTATTTCCTGGCTCCCTAAGGGCTTCCCCACTCAGCTTTAGCACGACCCGGTTATACCGAGGTTTAGGCTTTCGACGCGCAGGAGGGGCAGGTTTCGCAGGAAGAATGCGGGGCATAAAGCGAAGATCAAACAGCATCGGAGAGACAAAGAAAAGGGGAAATGGCTCCCCCCTCCGCCCCCCCACGCGAGCACCCGCTCTCTCAGCCTGGACAAATCCCCTCGGCCACCACCACTTCTCTCCCGGTCTCGCTGCTGCGATAAATGCCATCCAGCATCTGCATCAGACCCAAGGCTTGCGCCGCAGAATTCATGGGAGCCGCCTCCCCCGTGCAAGCCGCTGCGAATTGCTCCATTTGACCACCGAAAAGCTCCTCCAATTTCGATGGCTGGGTGTCGCGGAGGTCGACGTCAGCTGGCGTGCCTCCGATTTCTTCAACTAGGCGAAATGGGTGCGTGCTGAGCGTGGCCTGCGTGCCAAACAGGGTGGTGAACCGCCGTTCCCGCTTGGCCGCAGGCCGGGGCGGGTCGGATAAATCATATTCTCCCGGATAATTCCCGGCCCAACTGACTTCCAAATGCAAAAGCGCCTCCGTCTCAAACCGAATCGTCGCAAATGCGCAGTCGTCCACATCCATCACCCCTCCGTTGGGCGTGCTGTGGGCAAAAAAGCGCGACGCCCGCCCGGTCACAGTCACCGGCTTGGGGCAGCCCATCAAGAACCAGGCGTCATCCAGACAATGCACCCCGAGATCGATCAAGGCGCCGCCCCCCGAACGGTCCTTCCGCACAAACCAACCATCCAACCCGCGCGGAATCCCTCGCGAACGAATCCAACCGGTCCGTCCAAAATAAATCTCCCCCAACCGGCCCTCTGCCACGATGGCGCGCGCTCGTAAAGCCGTGCGGTCAAACCGCATTTGCCGACCAAACATGTAAATCAGTCCGCGTTCCTCAGCGGTTTGTTTCACCTCCTGCATCTCTGCGGCATGCATGGTCGGCGGCTTTTCGCAGAGGACATGCTTGCCCGCCCGCAACGCCTGGAGGGTGGTCTGATGATGCAAAAAATTTGGCAACCCGATCACCACGGCGTCGAGACCGGGGTGCTCCAACATCTTGGCGTAGTCATGATACAACGCTGATCCCGGGTGGGATTGCTGAAATTCCTGGCGGCGCGCTTCATTTAAATCACAAGCGGCGACGACCTGTGTGCCGGGAAATGCAGCGATGGCATCCGCATGACGGAGTCCCGGCCAACCCAACCCGACAATGGCGATCTGAAGCGGTGTTTTCATGGAGAAATCTATGATTTGAAAGGTTCTTTCTCCAAACGCAACCCGGAAACATGCTAGGGCACAGGGGTCAAAGGGCAAGATGCCCAAGGGCCAACAGGCCGTAGTAAGTATATTCGACATCCAACGTGTCGTCGTCCCAATGACCAAAAAACCCCCCTTCGGCTGTCCAAAGGGAATCGACAAAGTCGAGACAGGCCTCACGCCCCTCCCGCCAATCCGTCTGAAGGCCGTCCAAGGTATGCAGCGCCACCGCAGTCGAGAGCAGATCGGGCAAGGGGGCCCCGGGAAAGGGGAGGAATCCTCCAGAAGCCGGATGCCGACAGCCCAGCACGAAAGCCGCCGTGTTCTCCGGGATGGGGAGTCGGAGATTGCGAGACAACGCCACGGCCGCTGCCGTCGCTGGCAAATTGGCCAGGGGCAGGGCGGGATCATTCGACCATCCCCCAGAAGCTTGCCCGAGCGGTTGCAGGCTCTGCCCCAGGCGCTCGGGCTCCGGGGGGAGCCGGTGGTGATCGGCGTAAGCGCCATAGGCCAGAAAACCGGCATAAGCGCTGCCGCTCTCTCCTCCAGGCTCGGAATGATACCCGCCATCCAGACTGCGGTGGGCTTCGATCCGGGCGTAGAGCGACTCCAAATCCAGCGAAAGCTGGCACGCCTCACGCGCCACCGCCGAAGCGATGCGGACCAGAGCACAAAGCGCGACGAAATCCTGAGCCTCACGGCTTTGCTCCTGTAGGAAACGGTCAAGGCCCTCAGGCAACGGGGCTCTGAGCGCCGTCAGAGCGTCCACGGCAAAGGAGCTGTAATACACATCCGGGGCTCCCGCACGATCTCGAAACCCGCCCCCTGGGAGGGCGGTCGAGTGGATAAAGGCGGTGATTTGTTGGGTCGCCTCGGGTCCGAGCAAAGTGGGAGCCAGACGGGCGGCCTGAAGCATTTCGAGCCGGATGGACATGAAAAAAGAGTAACCGGAAAAGCGGCTCCCGCCAAATCCGCGTGCCGCCAGTCAAATGCCGTTCGAACCCCGGTCCCTTTTCAAGAACAGGGAGACGCGCCCTCTTCGAAGCTGATCGCTCATGTGGGGGCGTCTCCGTTATGATACGTCACCGCCTGAACGACAAAGCCCTGCGCAACAAGATCAAGCAAACACGACTGGTTCTATGCACCCTTGGGGTTGATTGGCGGGGTCAGAGGGTTGATTCCCCCCGCATCGGCTGGTAGAGAGCCCTCATGGTTCCTGGGATTCAACACGACACAGACGGCTTTCCTTACCTCGACCTCCGCGCTGCCGGACATCAGGGTCGGATTTATCAACACGGCGCGCACCTCACCGCCTTCGGACCCGAGGACGGAGAGCCGGTCCTCTTTCTCAGTAGCCAATCCCGATTCGAATCCGGCAAAGCCATCCGGGGCGGCGTGCCGATTATCGCCCCGTGGTTCGGCGACCATCCCACCGCTCGCGACGCCCCCGCCCACGGCCTCGTCCGTACCCGGGCGTGGGAATGGGTCGGCCACACAGCGACCCCCGACCAAATGACCGCCGCCCTCAAGACGGTCATCAAACCGGGCCCCTGGTTTGACGGCCAACTCGACCTCGCCTTCACCGCCGAGGTCAGCCAATCCCTCTCGCTCTCCCTCAGCCTTCTCAATACCGGCTCCATCCCTGTCCGTTGCGAAGTCGCGTTTCACCCTTACTTCGTCGTGGGCGACAGCCGACAGATCCGGGTCACCGGCCTCCAAGGCGCTTTCTACCTTGATAAAACCCGGGGATTCGCCCGCACCGAGGAGACCGCAGACGCCATCCAGATTACAGAAGAAACCGACCGACTCTACCTGGACACCCCCGCCGTTTGCTCGATCGAAGATCCGGTGCTCGGTCGCCGGATTATCCTGGAAAAAACCGGCTCCTCCAACACCATCGTCTGGAACCCCTGGGTGAAACGGAGCCAACAATTGGCTGACTTTGGCGACGACGAATGGACCCGAATGATCTGCGTGGAACAAGCTTGCGCCGCCGACAATGCCCTCGTGCTTCCGCCAGGAGAAAGCCGGATCATGACCGCCACCTATCGCGTGGAGCCGCTCGACTAACCGATCCCTCTCACCCCCGCTCCTCAAATCATCCGCAGCCCGCCGAAAACGGGTTGCATGCCTTGGGAACCCCATCCAATCTCCCCCCCCATGGCACAGTCCGTCAACCCTCGTCCCCGCTCGATGTCGACGCGGCGCAGTTTTGCGATCGTGGCCAGCGAATATAACCCCGAGCTGGTGCAGGAACTCGTCAACCACGCCGCTGATCAGATCAACACCCTCTCCGCCGGAGCCACGGTGGTCCTCTACCAGGTGCCCGGAGCCTTTGAAATCCCGATCGTGGTGCAGGAACTCGCCCGCACCCGCATCTACAGCTCGATCCTCGCCCTCGGCGTGATTATTTACGGCAAAACCGATCACGGCCGTCTCATCGCCGAAACGGTCACCGATCATCTCATGCGGATCGCCCTCGAACATCGGGTCCCAGTCGTCCACGAAATCATCACCGCCCCCGACGAAGCCACCGCCCGCGACCGGGTTGGCCCCAAATTCAATCGTGGCGTCGAAGCCGCGCGGGCCGCCGTCGAAATGGCCCAGCTCCTCAATGATATCGCCCGTCGGGAAGGCGATATGACCGCCCGCCGCGAGGTCGGCCGATGAGCAGTCGAAGGGATGGCCGCGAGGCTGCCGTGCAGTTTCTCTTCAGTCAGGACATCGCCGGGGAACGCGACCTCCAGGCCCTCGCCGATTTTTGGAAAATGCGCGAGACCGCTCCGGCTGCCCGCAAGTTCGCTATCCCTCTCATCGAAGGGGTCCTCGCCCACCTCGACGCTCTCGACGAACGAATCCGCGCCCACACCACGAACTACCACATCGAACGTATCGCCTTTGTTGACCGCAACATTCTCCGGCTCGCCGTTTACGAAATGTTCCACCGCAACGACATCCCCCCCGTCGTCTCCATCAATGAAGCCATCGAACTCGCCCGCGCCCTCGGCGGTGAAGAATCATGGCGCTTCGTCAACGGCATCCTCGACCGCATTAAACTCGACCTCACCCGCCCCCTCCGCACCAGCAGCTGAGACGCGCCCCTTTCCCTCATGGCTTTCCAGTTCCTCAAAGGTCTCGTCGAAAAATTCACCGGCAAACCAGTCGATTGGGATGAACTCGAAGAATCGCTCATCCGCGCCGATCTCGGCGTCCCCATGACCCTCGCCATTCTTCAAGAATTGCAGGCCCGCGACAAAACCATCACCACCAAGGATGTCGTCG
>CAZSPO010000228.1:0-6200 GCA_964608775.1 uncultured Chthoniobacterales bacterium
CGCCACTGGCGGCGTGGGCGGCGACTTCCTGGCTGAGATAGCCGCGAACGATCCGGCGGAGGGAAGTTTCAGCCCGGTAAAAATCGCGGCGCTCGCCATCTTGCGAGACGACGCGGATGGCCCCCATGTCGCGGAGAAGCCGGAGCCCTTGGCTGGCGGACCCTTTGCTGAGCCCGAGGCGTTCGATTAAATCGGCCATACAAAGGGGAATTTCGGACAGATAGAGAACCCCATAGATTTCGGCCACCGACCGGGGTTGACCGAGAAGGCGAGCTGCGGCGACAAAAAAGTCGAGAACCTCGGCCGACAACGATTCGTCCGAGCGGAGAGCCGACGGAGAGGCGACTTCCGAAGAGTTCATTTAAAACTGAACAAAGCGGGTGATGCCTGGTGTGGCAAGGGAATTCTTAACCGTGGGCCGATCCGGGGCGCAGGTTGTGGCGCTTGAGTTGAGCCCGATGCTTCACAGGTTGAGGCCTGATTGGGTGAAGCAAGGGGTTAACCCTCCGGCTCATCGTCAGGCAAGTCCGTCGGGGAGGCTAAGAGGAACGGGATCAATCGGGTTCTTTCCCTTCGCCCCGTTTCCCTCCGAAGCGGACCCATTTTTCAAATTCCACCGCGAGAAAGGAGAGGAGGGCGACGAGAAAGATGCGTCCCCATGAGTCGAGCGAGAGGGGACTGGTGTAGAAGAGCCGATTCATGACCGGCGAATAGGTGAAGAGCATTTGCGCCCCGACCATCGCGATGGCTCCGGCCACCGCATGCGGATTGGTTAAGATGCCGATGTGAAAAACGGATCGATTGAACGAGCGACAACTGAAAAGATAGGCGGTTTCGACGAGGACGATCACATTGATGACCGCCGTGCGGGCCTCGTTAAGGGTTTCCCCGGCCACACTGAGTTCGTGGAAGAAGAGCCAATAGGCTGCGCCCAGCATAATGCTCGTGATCAGGCCGGTGCGCATGAAGAGGGGAAAGGTGAGGAGCGCCTTGGTCGGGTCGCGGGGCGGACGGTGCATCAGGTCGCGTTCATTCGGCTCAAATACCAGCATCAAGCCGAGCAGCACAGCCGTTGTCATGTTCACCCAAAGCAACTGCACAGGCAGGACGGGAAGGGTCAGCCCAAACAGAATGGCGATCAAAATGATCCCCCCCTCGCCAAGGTTCGTCGGCAATGTCCAGACAATGAACTTGCGCAAATTATCAAAGACCCCCCGCCCCTCCTCAACCGCAGCGGCAATCGTGGCGAAATTGTCGTCGGTGAGAATCATATCAGCGGCGCCCTTGGCCACGTCGGTTCCCGCCACTCCCATGGCCACCCCAATGTCCGCCTGTTTCAACGCGGGCGAGTCGTTGACTCCATCCCCCGTCATAGCAACGACGTGACCGCGTGCTTGGAGGGCTCGCACCAGACGGAGTTTTTGTTCGGGGGCAACTCGGGCGAAGACCTCACTGCGCTCAGCCAGCTCGGGCAAGTCGGTATCGCACACTTTCTCGAGATCGCGCCCCGACAGCGCTTTAACCTCTTCGCCCTGATCGACAATGCCAATTTGGCGGGCAATGGCGCAGGCGGTGACCGCGTGGTCGCCGGTGATCATTTTGACCTGAATCCCAGCCTGCCGACAGCTCGCGACTGCGGCGATGGCCTCGTGCCGGGGGGGATCGATCATGGCCTGCAAACCAAGAAACGTGAGCCCTTCCTGGACATGGCTATGCTCCAGATGATGATGATCGGGTGGGGCGTGCCGTCGTGCAAGAGCGAGCACGCGCAGACCTTCCGCAGCAAGAGCGTCGACCTGCCGAAGGATCTTCTCTTGGTCAAAAGTTCCGAGTGAACCATCGGATTTCAGCTCATCTGAGCAGCGGTCAAGCAGTCGTTCCACCGCTCCAATTTTGTAAATCACCCGGCCCTCCTGGCTGCCGTGCAAGGTCGCGCGGAACATATGTTCGGACGCAAAGGGAATCATTCCAAGACGGGGAGCGGCCTCGACGATCTCGGCATGCACCAGGCCGGCTTTTGCCCCCGCGACCAGCAAAGCGGCTTCGGTCGGATCCCCCTGCATCTGCGGACGGCCCGCTTCGATGACCAACTCAGAATCGTTGCAGAGCACCCCGGCCCGAAGGCACTCCATCAAGGCCGGATGCGCCGTGGGATCGGTCTGCCTCCCGTCACGCAAAATTTCGCCTCGCGTGTCGTAACCTCCCCCCGTGAACGCGAATGATTCTCCGCCCACGTAGACCTTTTGCACGGTCATTTGGTTTTCTGTCAATGTGCCGGTCTTATCGGAACAAATGACCGTCGTGCTGCCGAGGGTCTCCACCGCTGGCAACTTGCGGATGATCGCGCGACGTTTCGCCATCCGGCTGACTCCGATGGCGAGGACGATCGTCACCGCAGCTGGCAGCCCCTCCGGAATCGCGCCAACAGCGAGGGCGACGGCGGCCATAAACATCTCGACCGGCGTCTCACCACGCGCGACTCCGATGCCAAAACCGGCCAGTGCAAGTCCCACAATGACCCAGAGCAGCAGCTTGCTAAACCCAGCAATTTTACGGGTCAGCGGGGTAGAAAGCTCGATGGTATCGGCCATCAAACGGGCAATGCGCCCCGTCTCGGTGCGATCGCCGGTTGCGCAGACCACTCCTTCCGCCTGGCCAAATGTGACAAAGGTCCCCGCGAAAACAAAATTTCTCCGGTCCGCAAGGAGCGTGTCGGTCGGCAAGGCATCGACCACCTTCAAGACAGGGAGCGATTCTCCTGTCAGGGCGGATTCATTGGTTTGCAGGCTGTTGACCTGGACAAGGCGCAGGTCGGCGGGGACTCGATCGCCGCTTTGCAACCGCACGATATCGCCGGGGACCAGTTCGGCAGAGGGGATCTGAGAATGATGCCCGGCACGACGGACCGATGCAGCGGTCACCACCATTTTGCCGAGTGCTTCGATCGCCTTTTCGGCCTTCGATTCTTGAAAAAAGCCGATCAGCGCGTTGATGAAGACCACGCCGAATATCACCCCGGAATCGACCCATTCCTGAAGAATCCCGGTGATGAGCACGGCGGCGAGCAGGATGTAGACGAGCGGTTGATGGAACTGGAGAAGGAACCGTTTCCACGCCGGCGTACCTCCTTTGGCCGACAGGGTGTTGGGCCCGTATTGGGCCTGGCGATCCATGACCTCTTGCGGGTCGAGCCCGCTCTGGAAGTTCGTTTGAAGTCGTGCGGCGAGTTGGTCGAGCGACTGGTCGTGCCAGGTTGTATCCGGGGGAGGTGCTTGGAGAGCCATGGGAAAAAGGAGGGGCGGGTCATACCCCCATCGGGGTGATCCGGGTTCAATGGCTCAAAGAGCCGATTCTCCCTGTGGAAATACCAATCAGGACCTCGATCATCAGAAAGGCACCATGCCTCGGGCATCCCACGCTGCCAAGTGTGGAATCGCATCGCAACCCAGCCGCTGGAGATTTACCGAAGCCGTTTGCCCCCGCCGGTCTGGGCCAGCACACCGACAATCCCGAGGACGATGAAGCTTCCCGGCAGCATCCCCCGATCCAAGTCGAGGGCATGCACGATCATCGCCGCCCCCCAGGCCACGCTTGCCGCGATCAGAACGAAATCAAAGAGAAACCCGGCCACCAGCAACCCCAACACTCCGCCGATCGCCCAGGCCGCCGCTTGCAAAGGCCAATCGGCCTGCGGCAACCCGCTCAGCAGGAGAAAATGGCAGGCTGCACCCAAGGCAAGGGAGCCCCCCACCCAGACCGCGACTTTTTGTGCCAGCACCGCCAGCACGGCCCCCAAAACCGCCACGCCCAACCCCACCCACAACGCCATCCCGCCATGCGTCTCCATCGGCAACCCCAGCAAAGTCAGGCGAAAACCGAAGACAAAACCGACCAGGGCAATGAAAAGCCAAAAAAGCCGCTTCCCGGCCAGAAGAGAGACCGCGCCCAAAAGGATTTGCAACCAGGGAACCATGTAAACCCCCACCCCCGCACGGTCAGGCCATCCTCTCCAGCCGTTGCCCCATTTGCTCCAACTCCGGCACCGTGCCCGCAGAGAGCATGATCGCTTCCCGGTCAATCCTCGCCATCATGCCCGCCAAAACCCCGCCGGGCCCCAACTCTAAAAAGGTGTCAAACCCTTCTGCCAACAACCAGCGCATCGATTCCTCCCAACGCACCGAACCGGTCACTTGCAGCGCGAGGCTCTCTTTGATCGATTGCCCATCGCCAGCCGGGACCGACAAATAATTGCTGGGCACAGGCAAATCCGGCGTCCGCATCACGGCAGCATCCAGCACCGGGCGCAGCTTTTCCTGGGCAGACCGCATCAATCGCGAGTGATAAGCCCCGGCCACGCTGAGCTTTTTTCCAATGCGCACCCCAAACTCCCGCGCCTCTGCCAAGGCGGCATCGATGCCTTCCACCGACCCCGAGAGCACGATTTGCCCGGGGCAATTGTAATTCGCAACATCCACCCCGTGTTTCGCGGCAAGTTCCTGGACCCGCTCCGGTTCCCCCCCAATCATCGCCGCCATTGTCCCCGCCGTCTCTTCGCAGGCCACCTCCATGAAGGCCCCGCGAGCGGCGAGCGCCTTCAGCCCGGTCTCAAAATCAAAGGTCCCCACGGCCGCGTGCGCGGTGAATTCTCCCAACGAAAGCCCGGCCGCCCCCTGAAACGTCCATCCTGGCAGCCGCTCCCGCAGCCAGGCCAAACAGCCGAGACCATGCAAGTAAAGAGCCGGTTGACAATTCCCCGTGCGGGTCAACTCCTCCACAGGGCCTTCAAACATGATGGGGGTCAACGCTCGACCCAAAATGGCGTCGGCTTTTTCAAACAGGGAGCGAACCCGAGGCGAGGCTGCCTGCAGATCTTGCCCCATCCCGATGACCTGCGCCCCTTGGCCGGAGAATAAAAGTGCGGTTTTTGGCATAGATGAAACGTCGAGACTCCTCCAACCCAAGCTGGGTCGACAACGAAAAAACAGCCTGCCCTGAAGGAGAAGGATTGCCGGACGCGCGGTCGCTCGGGCAACATCGCGGCGTGCTGCCTCATGTGCAAACCTTCCAGCATTGCCCCCGCTGCGGTTCCGTCTTGCCCGCGCCCGTGGGGAACCGGTTGGAATGCTCGGCTTGTGGGCATCGATTATTTGTCAATCCGACCGTGGCCGTGGCGGTGATTCCCGAGTTGACCGATGGACGGGTGCTCTGGATTCGGCGGGCGCGCGATCCGGGTCTCGGGATGCTGGCCATGCCGGGCGGGTTCGTCGATGCCGGGGAAACGGCGGAAGCCGCTGCTCGCCGCGAAGTGGAGGAGGAACTGGGGATGGCCCTCGACCGCTTACAATTCGTCACCTCCGCGACAAACCAATATCCCTTTGCAGGAGTGATTTACGATGTGTTGGACTTGTTCTTTCACGCCCGCCTGCGGGAGGGGGTGGAATGGGAACCGGCGGCGGCAGAGGTGAGTGCCGTGGAAGTTCTGGGAAAAGAGGAAGTGCCGGAGGCCGCGATTGCCTTTCCATCAATGCGCCTGGCTTGGAGCGCCTTTTTGCGGGAGAGAGAGGGATGAGTGGCTGGGGTCCTTACGTGGCCATCGCGGTGCTGGGCGGCGTGGGCTGCCTGGCACGAGTGGGAGTGGGCATTTGGATGACTTTTGCCAAGGGCTGGCCGGTGCCGGTGGACACCCTGACCGTGAACCTACTCGGGAGTTTCCTCATCGGTTTGGTGGCCGGGATCACCCGACCGGAGAGCGGGTGGGCGGTCCCGGTCCTTGTGCGGGACGCATTGATGCTCGGGTTTCTCGGGGGCTTGACGACCTTTTCCACTTTCGCCCTGCAACTGCTTGGCATGATGACGCGCCGGGACTGGGGATTCGCTCTGCTTTACGCCGGGGGATCGGTCACTGGCTGCCTCTTGGCGGTTTGGGGAGGCTGGTTGCTGGCCGTGCACTGGGCGAAGCCCTCGGGGATTTGAGTCGTCGTGGCACGGCAACCCTCACGTGCCGTGTTCGGTCCGGGGGGGCGGAGCCCTCATTCTAGCGGCTTCGCGGCGGGGGCGCCCCAGCGCTGTAGCCACGGCACTCTGCTGCCGTGTTCGTCCCGAAGGGCGGAGCCCTCATTTTGGCGGCTCCGCCGCGTTGACGCCCCAGCGGAGTGGGGCGGCTACATCAAACGCAAGTGGCGGCCCATCCGCGTTTGGCA
>CAZSPO010000229.1:0-6186 GCA_964608775.1 uncultured Chthoniobacterales bacterium
GTTTTTTAAAACTCAATCTCCATTTTGTCAACAATGTTTGACTGACCCCATAGACCATAGACCATAGACTCCCTGATGAGTCGCGCTTCGTTACTCTTGTTGGACGAACCCTCCATGGGCCTCGCACCCAAGCTGGTGCAGGACATTTATCGGGTGGTGGCCGAGATCAACAAAGAGGGAACGACGGTGCTGTTGGTGGAACAAAACGCAAACATCGCCCTGCACCTGGCGCACCGCGCCGGGGTTTTGGAAACCGGCAGCATTGCGTTGCAGGGAACCGGCTCCGAACTGCTCGCCGACCCAAAGGTGCGCGAAGCTTATCTGGGCGCGTGAAACGAAACGCTCCTCCATTTCTTGGGTGACCCAGGGCGAGCGGAGTTTTTGCGGAACGCGGGCGAAAACGTTGCCGTAGCGCGGTGAATTTACCCAAATAAACTTTTTGACTCCCAGTCACAAAAGCATTAACTGTCAACGCAATGGCCATTGCCGATCGTAAACAGCGCGAACGTTTGCAGCGCGAATCCCTCATCATGCAGGAGGCTGATCTGTTGCTTCAACAACACGGGTATCTCGGGCTCAACCTCGATGAACTCGCCGAACGCGTCGAATATTCCAAAGCCACACTCTACAATCATTTCGCGAGTAAAGAAGATCTCATCCTGGCGGTCGGAAATACGCATCTCGTTCTGCGCGTGGAGCTTTTCACTCGTGCGCTGACCTTCCAAGGGCAGACCCGGGAGCGGATGTTTGGGGTCGGCATTGCCGATGCCATCCTGGCCCGACTGGCGCCCCACGGGTTTCCTCTCCTGCAATTCATCCGCACCCCATCCCTTTGGGAAAAGGGATCGCCTGAACGGCAGGCGACCTTTTTTCAGCATAGCCAAAGCTGTGTTCGGGTGGCGCTCGAGGTGATTCGGCAAGGGAGAACAACGGGTGACCTGCCGCAGGATGCTCCGCCTGAAGAACAGATTCTCTCCGGCCTGATCAGCCTCTCCAAAGGAGCCCATCTGCTGGCGGACGATCCCGGTCCGCTTTTCTCCAATACCGCCATCGATCCGCTCGGGGCGCTCTTCACCAATTACCATCTCTATCTCGACGGCTGCGGCTGGAGACCGCTGCGGGCAGAATGGGATTATGAAGCCTCCCGCAAACGGATCGAACAAGAGCTGTTCGCCGAAGAACTCCAAACGATCACCCTCCCCTGAATCCAACCTTTTTTTGCCCAAACAATGACTATGAGTCAAAAAACCACCGCGCGTCCTATTGTTCGCAAGGTTCTCCTTGTTCTGGCCCTGCTTCTGCTTGGGTTTCTTCTGTTCCAATTTGTTTCAACAGAGTCTTCCACCGTCGCTGCCGTCCGGGAGCATCCTTTGCCAACGGTGCCGTTGGTGCCGGTCATCGCCGTGGAAGCGGTGCCCGATTATCAAGTGGAGGAGACCTTCCTCGGGCGCGTTGAGGCGGCGCGATCCAGTCGCCTGGGGTTCGAACTTGCCGGCACGCTCGAATCTGTTGCGGTCAAGGAAGGTGAAGCCGTCGAACCGGGTGAACTCCTCGCCCGGCTCGATGACGCGCGGTTGCAAGCCCGTCACGACGAACTCCGGGCGGCCACGCAAGAGGCCGCCGCCACCCTCACGCTTGCCGAGGCCAGCCACGCCCGCACCCGGCAGTTGGTGCAGGACAACGTCGCCACCCAGGCGGAACTCGACGCCGCCATTAAAGAACGTGACGCCGCCCGCGCCACTCTGCAACGGGTGGAAGCCCAGTGGGAATCGGTCCGGGTCGATCTCCGCAAAATGGCGTTGCCCGCTCCTTTCGCCGGGATTGTGGCACGTCGATATCTCGATGAAGGGGCGGTGGTGGCACCCGGAGAAGCGGTCCTCGAATTGGTGGAAACCGGAACACTGGAACTGCGTGTGGGGCTCACCCCGGCGGCGGCCGATTCTCTGGTGAAGGATCAATCGCTGACGGTGCGCCATGAGAGCGGACGGGAAATCGCGGCGCGAGTCTCGCGCAAATTGCCGGTGCGCAATGGCCAGACCCGCACGGTAGATGTCCTATTCACCACGACCGAACCTGCGTTGTTAGAAGGTGATTTGATCAAGCTCACGGTGCCTCGAATGTTAGAGGCGCGCGGGTTTTGGTTGCCGTTGAGTGCGCTGACGGAGGGTCGGCGCGGGCTCTGGGCCTGCTTCGTTTTGGTGGGTGACACGGAACCTATTTTGGAACGTCGCCAGCTGGAAGTGCTGCATGTCACGGCGGACACGGCCTTTGTGCGAGGCGCCTTGCGCGATGGTGAACAAGTCGTCACCGATGGCATTCACAAACTGACTCCGGGCCTCGCCGTCAAGGCGGCTCCCCGTGCAGCCCCTTCGATCTGACCCCATGAAAGCGACGCCCGACCGCAGCTGGACGACTCTCTTTTTTCGTAACCCGCACCTTTTGGTGATCAGCATCGTGGTGGTGTTGGTGAGTGGGGTGTCGGCACTCCGCTCCCTGCCGCGCCTGGAAGATCCGGTGATTGCCAATCGCAGTCCGCTCATTATCACCGCCTTTCCGGGAGCCTCGGCAGATCGGGTGGAGGCCTTGGTATCCGAACCGATTGAGCAGGCGCTCAAGGAGATTCCTTCGGTCAAACATATCGAGTCGACCTCGCGCACCGGCGTTTCGGTGGTGGCGATTGAGCTGCAGGATGCGGTAAACGAAAAGAGTAACGACGCCCTCTTTTCCGAGATTCGCGACAAACTCGGGGATGCTGCCACCCGGTTTCCGCCGGAGGTTTTGCCGCCGGTCTTCGATGACAAACGGAATGCGGTCGCCTTTTCTTTGATCATCGCGTTGCACTGGGAACCGGGCTTTGAGAGCGGCCCCGGCCTTTTAACCCGCCAGGGCGAGGTGCTCGCCGATCAGTTGCGGAAGGTGCCCGGCACGGAACTTGTCAGGCTTTACGGTGCGCCCGAGGAGGAGGTGCGGGTGACGTTGGATCCGGATCAGCTCGCGTTGCTCGGGCTCGAGGCCGGGGCGGTGGCGCAGGCTCTGCAATCGGCGGACGCCAAGTCGCCCGCCGGTTTGCTCCAGACGGGGGGCGCGGAACGGTTGCTCGAAGTGGAAGGCGAACTCGATTCGATTGCGCGCATTCGCGAAGTGCCGGTGCGCGACTCGGGTGAAGGTCCTCTGGTCCGTCTCGGCGACGTGGCGGATGTTAGTCGCACGGAGGCCGATCCGCCGGGGGCTGTGGCGTTAACGAATGGGCGGCGCGCCATTTTCGTTGCGGCCCGGGTGGTGCCGGAGGAGCGGCTCGATGTTTGGAATCAAGCCGCGCTGAAGCAGCTTGCAGATTTCCGGGAGGAGATGGGCGGCGGCATCGCGGCCTCGGTGGTTTTTGAACAAAACGCTTACACCAGTGCGCGTCTCGGTGAACTGATGGGCAACCTACTGCTGGGGGCCGGGGTGGTGACGGTCGTGGTGTTGCTGACGATGGGTTGGCGTGCGGCGTGGATCATTTCCTGCGCACTTCCATTGACCGCTTCGATGACCCTGTTCGTGATCGCTATCCAGGGGGGCAAACTACATCAGATGTCGATCTTCGGAATGATCGTCGCCCTCGGGTTGCTCATCGACAATGCTATTGTCGTCACGGATGAGGTTCGGAAACAGTTGCGGGCAGGGCGTTCACCCTTGGAGTCGGTCCATGCGGCGCTGGCCCACCTGATGGTGCCGCTCTTTGCCTCTACCGTCACGACGATCCTCGCATTTCTACCGATTCTCTTATTGCCAGGCAACGCCGGTGATTTCGTCCGCTCGATCTCGGGCAGTGTGATCGTGGCGTTGATCTGTTCTTACGTGGTCTCGATCCTGATGATCGCCCCGCTGGCGGGTTGGTTCGGGCGGGCGGGCAAGCTAGAGGCGAAACTGCCGCGCTGGCTGAATGAAGGGCTCGGCGGGAGAGTTGCGGCAACGCGCAGCCGCAGCGGGCTCCACGCGTTGTTGCGCCGTCCGATCCGGGGGATGGCGGTGGCCCTTCTCCTGCCGGTCACCGGATTTCTGTTGGTGCCGACCATGGGCAGTCAGTTTTTTCCGCGCACCGATCGCAACATGTTTGAGGTGGAAGTCTGGCTTCCCAACGGCACCTCATTGGAAGGAACCGGGCAGGTGGTGGAAAAAATCGAGACCATCCTGCGTCAACAACCTGGGGTGACCGATGTCCACTGGCTTCATGGCGGGAGTTTTCCCTCGGTTTACTACAATTTGATCATGAACAAAGATCGGTCGCCGAATTACGCTCACGGCATCGTCGAGGCCACCGACCCCGGAGCGGTGCGGCGAATGATTGGTGAAACGCAGAACGCCATCGATCGTGAAGTGCCCGGGGCGCAGGTGGTGGTGAGTAAATTCGCCCAAGGGCCACCCGCCGATGCGGACGTCGAGATTCGGCTGACCGGTCCCGGAATTGAACCGCTCCAGGAACTTGGCGAACAGGTTCGGCTGGCGCTCGCCCGGCATCCCGGCATTTTGCAAACCCGTGTCACCATGCCCCGTGGCGAACCGAAACTCTGGATCAAGCCGAATGAAGAAGCCGTCGTCCAGGCTGGGTTGACGCTGGCAGGTCTCGGCAATCAAATCCGCGTGCAACTCGACGGCATAGTGGCGGGTTCGGTGATTGAATCCATCGAGATCCTGCCGGTTCGCCTCCGTCTCGCACGCGATGCCCGCGACACGCCCGCCGATCTGGCTTCACTGAATTTGCGGACTTCGCAAGGGTGGACGCCGATCAGCGCGCTTGCCGACATCGTGCTCCGCCCGGAGCAAGGAGGAATCACCCGGCGGGACGGTTCCCGGATCAATACCATCCAGGGGTTCGCCCGCGAAGGGGCGCTGCCGATTACCATTGCGGAAGAGGTATTGGCTGCGTTGGAAACCGAAGGATTGCAATTGCCTCCGGGCTACCAGCTCACCGTGGGTGGCGAATCGGAAAATCAGAGTGAAGCAGTGGGCAATCTCACCCTCTATTTGCCGGTGTTGATTGTCGTGACGGTGGCGACATTAATCCTCACCTTCCGTAGTGTGCGGCTGGCACTGATTCTTTTGGTGGTAGCGCCGATGTCGGCTGGATACGGACTGTTGGCGACCTGGGCCGCCGGATTTCCGCTCAGTTTTAATACGATTATCGGTTCGCTCGGTTTAATGGGATTGGCGTTCAACAGCAGCATTATCGTTCTCGCAGCCATCCGGGCCGACCCGGCGGCGGCGCGTGGCGAGGTGGATGGGATGGTGACGGCGATCATGGGGAGCGCCCGGCACCTGATCAGCACCACCCTCACCACCATGGGAAGTTTTCTTCCGTTGTTACTGTTCATTGGCGGAGAATTCTGGCCCCCGCTCGCGATTGTGCTGGCCGGTGGAGTAGGCGGATCGACGTTGCTGGCGGTGCTGCTGACTCCGGGGCTGTATCTTTGGATCTATCGAGAGAAGCCTGGTGCGTTGGAGGACGGTGAGATTGTTGATTGTTGATTGTTGATTGTTGATGGTCTGCAAAATGTATTGACTGTCAACACCCGCGGTCGATACCACTTTCAGCGGCCTTGACGTCGAAAACCAATGTATGACTTCTGACAAAATATTTCTTGGTGGGGCAGGGTATGTTTTTGCTCTGAATCGTGATTCGGGAGACATCCTCTGGGAGACAGAACTCCAGCCAGGTTTCTTCAAAATGGAAAAGGATTTCGTCTCGTTGCTTGAAACGAAGAAGGGCTTGTTTGCCTTTGCGTATGGAACTCTGTATCGACTCGACCCGAGTCGTGGCAGTATTATTTGGCGAAAGAAGATAGATAAACTAAAGAATTCCGTGGGAATTCTATCCACTGACAATCATGTCTCATTTGATGCAGAAATTGCCTGCGGAGGTGATGGTGATGGGGGCGGTGATGGAGGCGATGGCGGCGGCGATTGAGCAAATCAACGTCACCGCATGGGAAGTATTATCTGAACTCCGGCCGGACAGCATTTTTTCCACTGCCGCCTTCGTTATATTCTCTAGCAATCGTCTCCAGATGCTTCAAATACGATCTTTCTGCAATTGCCCAAGTCCAAGCTCCTCCAGCGCTTTACTAGTGTGCTATAGTATTCACTGCCTCCTAGCCCTAAAATAAGCGTGTTTGAATCGATTGATCTGACGATGTCTCCATATTG
>CAZSPO010000230.1:0-6149 GCA_964608775.1 uncultured Chthoniobacterales bacterium
CATGGTGCTAAATGGTTGAAAGGAGTGGGGTTATCGTGGCGACGCTCGTTTTGTGGGTGGCAGGACATCGCGTAAGGCATCGGCGAGTTGTTTTGCGGTGGGTAAGCGACCTTTGAACTTAGCGGGCAGGCGGGCTTGAAGCTGGTATTCGGCGACGCCGATGGGGTTGGCTTTCGTTTTGAGGGCGAACTCCACTTCCACGTCGTCTTTCTCCGCACAGAGAATAATGCCGATAGAGGGTTGATCGTCCGAACCGCGTTCCTTTTCGTTGAGAAGGTTGAGGTAGAAATCCATCTTGCCCGCGTGCTCCGGCTCGAATGTGCCGATCTTGAGATCGAAGGCGACAAGAGCTTTAAGGAAGCGATGGTAGAAGAGCAGGTCGACAAAATATTCCTTCTTACCGAGAGCAAGTCGGTGTTGACGGCCGACAAAGCAGAAGCCATAGCCGAGTTCGAGGATGAACTGCTGGAGCCGCTCGATGAGTTTACTTTCGAGTTGGCGCTCCTTCATGGCGCGACCGATACCGAGGAACTCGAGATTGTAGCGGCTTTTCATCATCTCGTCCGCCTGTTCGGCGAGATGCTCCGGGAGAGCGAGAGGGAAGTTATGAGTCTTTTTTTCCTTCACTGCCCGGTCGTAAGCGCCAGCCTTTATTTGATTCAGCAGAACACTGCGACTCCAGCCGAATTGAGCAGTGGCTTGAATGTAGTAGAGACGAGCGGCGGGGTCTTTTGTTTTCTTGAGCAATTCGACGTGATGCCCCCATGGCACGGCAGCAACTAATTCGCTCACAGATTCTGAAAGAATTTCCGGGCTATTGCTGGAGACCTTTTCTGGCACAGCTTGTGCCAGTTTACTTCTGGAAACCTTTTTCATTTCTGGCACAACCTGTGCCAGAAATTCGGGCGCGGAGTATTCGAGGTAGAGTTGTCGCATGCGCCAGAGGTTGAAAGACGAGAACCCTCGCATATCCGGGAATTCGGCCTGCAGATCAGCAGCCAGTCGCTCGACCACTGCATCGCCCCAGCCAGCAGAGCTTTGTTTTTCCACGATGCCTCGCCCGATATCCCAGTAGAGTAGGATCAAATCGCGATTAACCGCACGGGCAGCAGAAGTGCGGGCCTGAGCGACTCGCTCCTTCACCGTGGCAAGGAAGGCTGCGTATTCACGAGTCGCGATGCGATGTGTCCTCATGGCTGGTCGGGGACAAAAGAAAAGCCCCAAGATTTTGGTGCACGCTCAGGATCAACGAGCGGACCTACTCTCAAGGGGCGGATCGGTCTCTTATAAGTAGTCATGGATGAAAGGCAAATGAAAATCTGGAAGCTCAAGCTTATGGAACTTGGTGGGCAATGACCTTGGCAATCATTCCCTCGAATTGGTTGGCTACTTTGGCTTCAAAATCCGACGCGATTTCGTAGATGTCGCAAAATTCGGCGAAAGCCCATCGCCCGTAAGTGCCCAGGTGATTCACCCCCGGCACCCAGTAGGTCTGCATGGTGGCCGCTTTTTCTTTGGCATCTTCACGCCGGTATCCTTTGATTTCCACAATCAGGTGGAGCAGGTCGTCTGGTCCGTGGCCGTCGTCGACCAGGACGATGAAGTCGGGCAGGTATTTGCGGGTCTCGCTCCCGTATCGGTAGGGGATTTCCAGGCCGAGGTTGTGATTCTTCACGTAAGCACGGACCTGCGGATGCTCCTCGGCAACCCGGCAAAATTCGCCCTCCCATTCACTGTCGAGCACGACCCAGTTGATGTGAGATTTGTCGGCACGAATCTCCCAGCGCAACGTCTTGGAAGTATTAAACCGGACGTGGCGGGTGGAGCCTTCGGGGTTGTAGGGATCGAGCAACGCCTTGATGGGCCGCTGACCGAGAAAGTGATGGGTGATCCCGCGGGTGATCCGTTCGCAAGCCATATCGGCAAACTCAAGGTAGAGAAGCTGACCGGGGAAGGTGCCGCCTTTGCAAATCAGATGGTTCTCAAGCCATTGCTTGGCGATCCGCTTGAGCTGACCGAACAGGTGGAGCTTCGGTTCTTCGCCGGGATCACGGAATTTCGTGTTGAGCAAGTGCTTGGTGAGATGGAAAAGCAGGGTGGAAGGGCGGAGGTCGTCGAGGTGTTCGACGGTGAGATTGACGCCTTCACCGATGATGCCGGAGGTCTTGGTGACGGTCGGACCCGTCATTTCAGGGGTGAGCACCAGCGTGGAGTTGTCGTCGAACTCTGCGGCCAAGCGTTCCTCGGGAAGTTCGACCCGGTAGCCTTCCACTCGCGGAAAACGAATTTCCAAGGCGTCACGCTCTGGCGATATGGCCTTTACTTGAATGGTCTCCCGTGGGGGTTGAGGTGGAGAGATAACCGGTTTTGCCGTGAAATCGAATGGGATGCCCAGCACATCGGCATATTCCACATTGAAAAGGTTTTCCTCGTTCAGATCGTAGGACTGCCGGCGTAGCGCGCGACCGATGACCTGCTCGCAGAGGAGTTGGGTTCCGAAGGCGCGGACTCCGAGCACGTGGGTAACCGTGTTGGCATCCCAACCCTCCGTGAGCATGGAGACGGAGACCACACAACGCACATTGCCGCCGAGGCTGCCGTATTTGCCGACGGTATTCATGACTTCGCGAAGCAGATCCTGATCTGTCAGACTCTCTCCTGCGCGGGCGTCACCGGTGCGCTCGATCATTTCCCGGCGGAATCGATCAATTTCGTCGGCTGCCATGCTGCGGAAATTCTTGTCCAAGGCCTCGCCTGACTCCAGTTGCTCGCTATCGATCAGCAAGGTGTTGGGCCGGGGCAGCGGATTGCCGGTGGTTTCATCGTAGTTACGAAAGAGCGGGAGACTCCCATTCACCAATTGGCTGGAGCCGTCGTCCTGCGCACGTTGGAAACCGGAAATGTAATCGTAGACGAGCTTTGATGTGGAAGTGTTGTTACAAACAATGATGAAGCAGGGAGGGACCCGGATGCCTGCGTTTTGCCAAAGTTCATACGTCTTCTCGTAGTGGCCGTAGAGTGCTTCCAATGCGGTTTTGAGCAATGTCGGAAGCTTCAATGGATCAAGCTCCTGTTTTGCTCCTCGTCCTTTCTTCGGCATCTTTGTCCGGATGTGTTTCCACAAATCGCGGAACATCGGCATTTCGTCGTCGGATGCTCCGGGCAGATTCTGCGCCACCGGCACGCGGGGCAATTTCACAATCCCGCACTCGATAGCGTCCATCAGGGAAAAGTCGCTCATCGTCCACGGAAACAAGGTGCCCTCGGCATAACCGGAGCCTGACAGAAAGAACGGGGTTGCGGAAAGATCGATGACCCGTGGAACGCCTAGCTTCCGATTGACGGCTTCGAGACCCGAAATCCAAAGACGGGCGGCTTCCTTGTTTTTCTCGGCTTCTTTCCTATCGTCCCCTTTGAGGGGTTCGTCGTCCCCTTCGCCCGGCTTCTCGCGGTAGCAATGATGGGCTTCGTCATTGATGACCATCACGTTCTTCAACCCCATCAAATCGGGCATGACGCGCTGGATCATTTGGCCCTCGGTCTCGATCGTCTGGAGATCCTCGCCGGTGCGACCTTTGAGTAATTGGCGACCGCCTTTGGAAATTTCGACGCGTTCGCGAAGCTTGAAGGCGTGGTAGTTGGTGATGACGATTTTGGCTTTGTTAATGTCGTCGAGGAGGTCGGCAGGGACGAGTTCACGTGCCTTGTAGTAGCTTTCCGGATCATTCGGTTGCAGCACGCGCAAGCGATCCCGGATGGTAATGCCAGGGGCGACGATGAGAAACCCGCGAGTGAAGTGTTTGCTGCCGGGCCGTCGCACCGCATTGACGGTTTGCCAGGCGATTAACATGGCCATGACGGTGGTCTTCCCTGCGCCGGTGGCGAGCTTGAGGGCGAGCCGGTTGAGATCCGGGTTGGCCTCCTTGGTGGCACTTGCCAAATGGGCCAGGATCCGTTTCCCGGCGGGAGAATGTGGTGCGACCTCCGTCAGCCAGATCGCGGTCTCGACCGCTTCGACCTGACAAAAGAAGGGGCGAACGCCGCTGAACGCGAAGTGTCGCCAATGTTGGAGGAGTCGCTGCGTCTCCGGCGTGACCTGCCATTGGTTTTGGCTTGGCAAATTCCGCCATGTTTCCACATAACCCCGCACCTCATTGATGATCGAAGTCGGGTCGTATTGCTGGGCCTTGGTTGATAGCTGCTGGCCTTCATCGAAAACCATTTCCTCTTGAGCAGCCGATTTCTTGCGCTTTTTGGGTTTGGGAATGGGGGTAATGAACTTCGCCCTGCGACGTTCATGAATAACGTTCTGGGTCGGCTGACCATCATCATCCAGCTCCCAGTGCTGCCGGGGCCGCTCGTAGGGCGAGTTGAGGATGGGACGATCAAAAAAAGGCTGCGACATATGGAGGACCTAAGTTCTTAACCCGAACGGGTTGAGGCAGTCAGCTTTTTTGGGGAATTTTTACGAAATTGGTAGGGGAGCTCGATTGATTCTCCCGGCATCGCATCTGTTCATTGGACATTTTTGGGGACGAGGGCCTTCAGCGCTAATTTCTTTTGTCTGGGAGCCGAGGACACACCACTGAAAGGAGAATGGCTGCTGAGAACAGCCGCCGGATTCCCCGAGGTTTGGAAGTGGTTCAAGCGATCTATCGACTGGCTCCCGGATGATTTTCTTACCTCACTGCTCAAGAGGCTGAACCTGCCGGGGTGATTTTGGAAGCCCGCGATTCCGTTTTCGGGCAGCTTCTCCAGAATTCCATTTCTTGTTTCCAGAGGATGCGGGATTTCAGTTGATCGATCCTTCTGCCGATATTGGGTTGGATCTTTCGACAGAGTATGTCGAGGCCCACAGACTGCTGGTTCTGAAATGATTCTGGCTGCGAAACCCCTTGCCCCGTCAGAAAGGCAGAATCAAAACGGGGCATCCACCTTGATCCACTTCTGAAGGAAGGATCGGAGTTCACAGGAAATCCCCGCATTGGCAGCCCCCCTGCTTTGGTCGATAAACCAACACCCACCCTTTAGTTTGATCCCAAGGGTGGCCCGAGCAGGTGCCAGCACGCGATAGGCATAGTAGCGACCATGCAAGATCTCTTGTCCAAACTCGGCGACACAGTGTTTCATCGCGAGGCCTTCCCTGATCAGCTCGGCCATCGTGGTGATCGCCTTGACGCCTGGCGTGTCGGGAAACGGTGGTGAGGGGAAGCAAATGGCAAACAGCTCGCTACTGGTGATCTTCAGCGCTTTGCAATGTCACGTCAAGTCCGCTTCAAATGGAGCCAAATATTGCCGGGCGGAACGTGGTTGGAGTGCGCCTGTCTTTTGCATGTCTGAACGCTACCGGGTCGGGGCTTTGGAGGTAAGTGACATTTTCGCTCACTCGAAGAAATGTAAACCCCACTGTTGCATAAAACCAGTCGCGCTTGGCGTAGTCGGTTTTGACCACGGATCCCGTGTTGAGATTGATCTTTGTGGCTTGGGTCAGAGGGGGATGCGGGTTGGTTGCGAAGTCGGGATAGGAAAGGAAAGTGAGGGCGAACTGATCCGAATGCAGTTTGAGCAGATTCCAGTTTGGATCCGGCTGAGCCGCAATCTCCGCACGTCGGAGGGTCTCTTCCAGGGCTGTCGAGAGAAGGCCGGGCGGGGGCTTCAGAATGTAAAGCGCCCCGGGTAGGCGTTTCCCATAGTGAACGGCTTTGATTGCTTCTAAGCACTCGTGCGTTATTGACCGGTATTCAAGCCGAGATGCGCATAAGCCTCAATATCCATGCCATGCCGACAACCGAAATCGAAGCAGGTGTCCTGTTCCCGGAGTAGGTCATGATCCAGAGGGGGCTCACGCGAAGCCGCGAAGGCGCGAAGATTTTAAGAGTGCGAGGCAAGGCTTATCTCTTTCCCCCTTCGCGTCTTCGCTGCTTCGCGTGAGTTTAACTGGTTTGAAGAACTCATGCCTTTTTATCGAAGGGTTGCGTTTCTTAGCCGGTATTTCAGCGGAGATGCTCCAAGGCCTCAATGTCCATGCCCACTTTCGTCGTGCATCCCCAGTTGCTCCCACTGCTCGCGACCGAGGGACTTGCCCCTGCCAAGCCCGGTTTCCTCGACCGGCTGATTCACGCCGAGGCCACCACCGCCCGCCTGCCCCC
>CAZSPO010000231.1:0-6149 GCA_964608775.1 uncultured Chthoniobacterales bacterium
GGGAGGTTGGTCGCGAGCAGTTTGCCTTGGCGAAAACCGAAGGCGCAGCCCGCAAGGCGGGGCAGCTTCATCGTATGCTCCAGCACCTTGGGTGCATTCAAGGGATCTTCTGTCATAAAAAGATCTTCGAGCGTGGTGGGATCGAATGAAGGATGGACCGGGTGCTCTTTTTCGAGGTCGGCCATCTCCACTTTTTCGACCGGCTTCGGTGGGGCCGGAGCCGACGGCTGGGGAGGTGCAACGGTCGGGGCGCTCGGTTTGGGCGCGATCGTGCTAGGGGGTTCAACGGATCGAAGCGGGGCAAAATTCCCCGGGAGAGAGACGGCAGGGACCTTGGTGGTGAGACGGGCGGTTTTGACCTCGGGAGGCTGAGGCGGGGCATGAGGTTCCGCAGCGGTGGAGGCGCGGCTCGACATCAAATCGATTCTCGCGCTGGAGAGTTCCTGTTTTGCGTTGCGGATGTCGCTTCGGAGTTTTTCGAGAGTCTCGTGTTGACCGGCGATCTCTTTGGCCAGGGTGGCCTGTTCTGACTGTTTTTTCTCGGCGGCTTCTTCGGCAGCGAGTTTGGCTTTTTCAGCTTCTGCCGCTTCATGGCGGGCTTTTTCAGCGGCGGTTCGGGCGGATTCGAGATCAGATTTCTGAGTCTCGATCTCTTTCCTTGCCGCTTCGAGTTTGCTTCCAATCGATTCGAGTTCCTGGGCCGCTTTCTCTTTAGCTGCCGCAGCCTTTTCCTTGTCCGCCTCCGCCTCTAGAGCGGCTTTTCGGGCGGTGGCGGCAGCAGTTTCCGCTGTCGCCCGCTCCTTTGTAAGCGTCTCAATGCCTTGTTGCAGTTCTGTGCGGGTCTTTTCGAGCGTCTCTTTCTCCGAGCGCAGGAGGTCGCGCTCCTGAGTGATCGTCGCGCATTCCTCCTTTATCGTGGCGCTTTCTTTGGCGACCGTTTCGTGGGCCGGGCGGAGATCTTGGAGGGCTCTTTCGATTTCCTCTTTTTCGCGGCTGCAAGCGTCGCGGTCACCCCGGAGGCGATCGCGGTCGGCGCGGAGATCTTCGACTTCTTTTTGGAGGGTCTCTTTTTCGCTGTGGAAGCGGTGGATCTCCTCTTGGAGTCGGGTGTGTTCTTGGGCAGCGGCGTCGCGTTCCCGTTCAGCACTGGCTTTTTGTTCGGAGAGCTGGTGGCGCTGTTGGTCGAGGTCGCCGGTTTCCTTGGCGAGCGAATCGCGGCGGCCTTCGATGTCGCCGATTTCTTTATGGAGCTGGTCGAGGCGTTGGGAGGCGGGGGTGAGGTCGTTCCTGACCGATTCGAGTAGGGACGAGTGGGTTTGGAGTTCGCGTTGGCGGGCTTCGAGTTCTTGTTGGAGTTGGCCGTGTTCGTGACGAATTCCGTCACGTTCTTTCTCAAGACGGGCCCGATCTTGGGCCACCGCGTCGCGCTCCCCTTCGATGGAATTTTTTTGTTCGGTGAGCGCGTGGTGTTGGCGACCGAGTGCGGCGATTTCGTCTTGGAGACGGGCGCGATCGGCTTCGGCCTGATGAATTTCTTTACGAAGGGCGTCGAGTTTGGCGGTTACGGGTTCGAGTTCTTTTTGGAGGACCTCGAGTTTTTCAATTTCGACCAGTTGATCAGCGATGCGGGATTGTAGTTCCTGCAACTGGGCGACCGCCTCATCCCGAATGCGGCGGCTGGCCTCGGTTTCGGCGTGGTGCCGGAGTTTATCGCCGTAGACCTTGATTAATTCGGCGCGGCTTTCGCGGAGGGCGAGTTGGGCGGCCTCCATTTCGATTTGCTGATGTTCGGCGTCCGACATTCCGCCCCCTTGCTCATGAGGTTGAGAGAAGAAATGGAGATTGGCGAACCGACAGTTGGGCTGGAAGGCGATTTGCATAGATCAAGGAAAGGAAAAGAGGGAAAGGTGAAAAATAAGCCCACGAAGAGGGAAAGTGGCAACGCACGAGGGGCGGCGAGAGCGGTCGGTCAGCCCCCGAGAGGGCAGACCGCGTTGGAGCCGGATGCAGGGACTTCCGTCGGGCGCACGCACGGATGTAGATATTTGCAGGTTCAAGCGGGGAATGGTAGCAGAAAGTCAATCCTCAGGGGTTAGCCTCAATGATTCATCTAACGAATCGCGAGATTGAGAGCCATCAGGGTTAATCGAAACAAAGCGCGAGCAAGGAGAAATCATCCTCGAACTGTGGGCTTCCGTGGGCGTTCTGGATGGCTTCGACGACCTTGTCGAGTTTGGTGGGGTCGGCTGGGTCGAGTGGCTGAATGATTTCGATTAGATCTGGCAGATCCATCATGGGCAGGTCGGGTCGGGTGACTTCGTAAGTGCCATCGCTGAAGACGTAGAGCCAGGAGTCTTCGGGAATGATGCAGGATTCGGAGGGAAAATTCACGCCGGGCATTCCGCCGATGATCATCCCTCGGGTGCGGAGTTGGGTGAGGGGGGCGGCGGGAGCGGCGAGGAGGGCTGGGGGATGACCGCCGCTGGCGTAAGCGAGCCGACGGGTGCTCCGGGCGAAGACTCCATACCAGATGGTGAAATACATGTTATTATGTTTTTCCATGGCAAAAGCTTCATTAAGCGCTTCTAGCACGGCGGTGGGATCGCGGAAATCGACGCCCGGCAGCGATTCGTTGCGGATGGTATTCATGGCCGAGACGGAGAGAAGGGCCGCTCCGACTCCGTGACCGCAAACGTCGAGGAGGAAGCAGGCGAAATGTTCATCGTCGATCGGAAAATAGCCGAAGGCATCACCGCCGAGGGCGGTGGAAGGAACGAAGCGCCATTCGGCACGAGCGCGGGGGCTTTCGAGCGGGGCGGGGAGGAGCGAGCGGACATATTCAGCAGCCTCCTGCAACTCCGTCGCGAGGGCTTTTTGGCTGGCTTCCAGGGCGTAAAAAGCCGCGTTGCGTTCTTGGGCGGCGATATAGCCGGCAGAATGATAACGGATACGGGCGAGGAGTTCGACGCGGTCGGGGAGTTTGACGAGGTAATCGTTGGCCCCGCGGGCGAAGGCTTCGGCTTTGATTTTAGGTTCCTCTTTGGAAGAGAGGACGATGAGGGGGATTTCCGCTGTGAAGGAATCGTGGCGGAAGTCGGTGACCAGATCGAGGCCTTCGACCCCGGGCATAACCAAATCTTGAAGAATCACGGTGGGTCGCAGGGCGCGTGCTTTTTCAACAGCCTCGAGCGGCGTGCTAATAAAATGCAGCGTCACATCCGGCTCGCCTTCAAGCATGCGTTTGACGGCGGCCCCGATCATGGCTTGGTCATCGACCAGGAGGACCGTGATGGGGGGGCGAGGGGTGACGGTGGGTTCTTTGACTAGGATGGCTTGGTCGGACATGGGGTGGAGGCGGTTTGGTGGTAAAAATAGTCTTGGACAGCGGAACTGATAGAGGGAAGCGGAAGGATACTTTTGGCGGCACGCAAATCAATGGCGGCGCGGGGCATTCCAAAGACGACAGAAGAAGCCTGGTCTTGGGCAATGGTAAAGGCTCCGTGTTCACGCAGGGCGAGGAGACCTTCCGCTCCATCGCGTCCCATCCCGGTCATGAGCACGGCACAACAGCTCCCTCGCCAGTGGCGTGCGACGGAGAAGAAAAGGACATCGACCGAAGGGCGATAAGGGGTTTCGCGAGGAATGGGAGTGTAGCTGAGGGAATGGTTTGCATTGATCACCAGATGATCATTGGTGGCGGCGAGCCAGGCCGTGCCGGCGGAGAGCGCCTCACCGCCGCGAACGGGGTGGACTTGAATTTTGCTGCGGGTGTTGAGCCAATCGGCAAGGCCCTCAGCAAAAGCCGCGTCAACATGTTGGGCGATCACGATGGCGGCGGGGAAATCAGCCGGGAGATCGGCGAGCACCTTGGCGAGTGCCTGGGGTCCGCCAGTGGAGGCTCCCAGCAACAGGAGGGGCAGCGGGGCGTGAGCAGCCAAAAGAGAGCGGGTTTCGGGGGGGGATTGCGGGCGGGGGCGGAGGGTGCTGCCTTCGAGCAGGGTGGTGATGAGGTCCAGTTTTTGGAGCAAATCCGTGGCACCCTGGATGCCTTGGCTGCCGAGGAGCGGGGTTTCCACGGCGTCGAGAGCTCCATGGCCCATGGCTTCGTAAACCTGCTGAAAATTACCGGTGACCGTGGAAGTGACAAGGAGAATGGCGCAGGGGACGCGCTGCATGATCTGCCGAGTCGCCTCCACGCCATCCATCACGGGCATAATCAAGTCCATGAGAATCATGTCGGGGCGATCCGCGATCGCTTTTTCCACCGCTTCCCGACCGTCATTCGCCGCCCAGGCCACCCGATGGATCGCGGTTGATTCCACCACCCGACGCAGGACCTCGCGGGCCATGGCCATATCGTTGACAATTCCCACTCGCATGGTTTTTAGCGACCGATGAGATCATCCACGGCCCGGATGAAAGTGTCATCTTGAAAACTGGATTTCGTCAGATAATGGCTGGCTCCGGCTTCCAACCCGCGGAGTCGATCATCTTCGCGGTCTTTGTAGGAGACAATCACCACGGGCACCCGGGCCAGTCGTGGATCTTGCCGGAGTTTTTTAATGAATTCGATGCCATTCATTCGGGGCATATCGACATCGCTGACAATCAGGTCGTATTGCCCGAGGCGAGCGGCATTCCACCCTTCCATTCCGTCAACGGCGACATCGACTTCGTAACCGTGGCGTTCCAAGAGCTTGCGCTCGATTTCGCGGACGGTGAGCGAGTCGTCGACGACCAGGATTTGGTGTCGAGCGGCGGCGTGGGGACCGACCGAGGTCCGTCGGCGGGTCCGGCCCGTCCGGCCTTCGCTTAGGAGGGTATCAATCGAGCGGACCAGATCATCGACATCAACGAGCCAAAGAGGGGAACCGTCCTCCATCATCGAGACAGCGCTCACATCGGGAATCTTACCGAGCCGGGCATCGACCGGTCGAACAATGCAATCGCGTTCTCCCAGCAAGCGATCAACTTCGAGGGCGTAACGGCGGGTTCCCTCGCTGATCAGGACCACCGTGAGGCGGTCCCGATCGGGTCGGGTGTCCGGCAGTTCCAGAATTTCGGTAGCCGAAACAATCCCAATGCTAACCCCTTGATATTCAAAATAAGCTCGGCCCTCGACCGTGCGGATTTCCGATGTCGGCATCACCATCACCCGTTCGATTCGGGCAAGAGGAAATCCGTAATGGTCATCGGCGATTTCTGTGATCATCGCGCGCATGACCGAGCGGGTGACCGGGAGGTTGAGGAAAAAGGTGGTGCCTATTCCGACTTCGGACGAGACCCGCACCGCCCCTCCTTCCTGTTGAACCATGGTTTGGACAACATCAAGGCCGACACCGCGTCCGGAGATTTCCGTGACTTGGCCGGCGGTGGAGAAACCGGGTAGGAAAAGAAATTCGAGAATTTCCGGGGGCGTCATGCTCGCCACCATTTCGGCGGTGGCCAACCCACGATCGATCACCTTGCGGCTGATTTTGGCGGGGTCAATGCCTCGCCCATCGTCCTGAACCGTCACGAGGAGCATCCCGGCGCGGTGTCGGGCATCGACCGTGAGACGGCCCTCGGGAGGTTTGTCGGCTTTCTCGCGTTCGGCCGGGGTTTCCATGCCGTGATCGAGAGCGTTGCGAAGGATGTGGTTCAGCGGAGCTTCGAGTTTGGAAAGCACATCGCGATCGACGCGAGTCTGGGCACCATGCAATTCATACCGGACCTTTTTCCCCAAGCTCCGGCAGAGGTCGCGGACGAGGCGGGGAAACCCCTGGACCCCTTCTTGGAAGGGGCGCATCCGGCTCAGCAGGGTTTCCTGGTAGAGTTCATTGGCGAGTCGGATGCTATGGGCATTGACCGATTCGAGCTGATCGACCTGGTTTTGGAGGAGTTGCTTGGCCTGGTCGACTCGGCTCTGGGCTTGACGAACAAGATCGCGCCCCGCCCGGTCGCCGGGCAGGGCGGCATGGAGGAGGTCGAGGGAGCGTCCGATTTCGATCTCAATGATCTTGAGTCGTTGGAAGCCCTTGATGAGGGGTTCGAACTGAGAGCGTTCCACTTGAATCTCAGAGGCAAGGGCCAGAATGCGGTTCACCTTGTCGGCTGAAACTTTGAGAGTCCGGTCCGCTTCCACGCGAGCTTTCGTGCTGGAGGCCACC
>CAZSPO010000232.1:0-6142 GCA_964608775.1 uncultured Chthoniobacterales bacterium
GCTCCCCCGCTCGCCATCTCTGCACCCGGAGCGGAGGTCGCCCCCGTCGCTCCCCCCGCCTCGCCTCCCCCCTCTTCCTCCGTGCGATCGGCTCTCTCCTTCGCCGACGTCGGCGGCATGGAGGCGATGAAAGAGGAAATTCGGATGAAAATTATTCATCCCTTCCGTGAGCCGAACCTCTTTGCGGCTTACGGCAAAAAACCGGGCGGCGGCGTCCTGCTCTACGGCCCGCCCGGTTGCGGCAAGACCCTTCTCAGCCGGGCGATTGCCGGAGAAATCGATGCCCATTTTCGGGCGGTGGGCATTCATGAAATTCTCGATCTCTGGCTTGGCAACAGCGAGAAACAGTTGCACCGCCTTTTTGAAGAGTGTCGCAAACAGGCTCCGTCCGTCCTCTTTTTCGATGAAGTTGATGCGCTCGCCGCCAGCCGAACCGATCTCAAGCGCTCGGCCGGGCGGACGTTGATCAATCAATTTCTCTCCGAGTTCGATGACGGCACCGACCGCAACACCGGGGTGCTCGTGATCGGAGCCACCAATGCCCCGTGGCATTTGGACCCGGCATTTCGGCGCCCGGGACGTTTCGACCGCATTCTTTTTGTCCCACCCCCGGACGCTCCGGCTCGCGAAGCCATCATCCGCCTGCTTGCCCGCAATCGTCCGGTGGAACCGCTCGACACTGCCCGCCTGGCGGAGCGGACGGCTGAGTTTTCAGGAGCCGACCTGGCTTCGGTCTTTGATCGTGCGGCGGAACAGGCCCTCGGCGAGGCGATGCGCCAGGGGAAATTGGTGCCTCTCACCACGAGCCGCCTCCTGGACGCTACCCGGCAGGTGAAACCGAGTTCGGTCGCTTGGTTTGAATCCGCTCGTAACCATGCCCTTTACGCGAACCACGGGGGATTCTACGACGACGTCCTCGCTTACCTGAAACTGGCATGAAGTTGATCCCTGGGCTCTCCACCGACGTGCAACGCGGCCTCCTGCTTGCCCACCAGGGGCGACACGCTGAAGCCGAACGCTACTACCGCCAGGCGCTCGCCGAACATCCCGAGGATGCCGTGGCCCTTCACCAGCTCGCGACGACCCTCCTTCAAATCGACGGGCGCGCCCAGGAAGCCCTCCTCATTGCCCGTCAGGCGATCGGGTTAGAACCTTACCACCCCGACCACCGCGCCCTAGAAGCCTTTGCCCTTAACCAACTCGGGCGCACGCACGACGCCATCGAAGCCGCCCGGCGCGCCGTGGAGATGGCTCCCGATTCCGCCCTAGCCCACAGCGCTTGGGCGCAAAGTTACCTGCAACAACATCGCTGGGTGCAGGCCGAAGCCGAAGCCAGAGAAGCCCTCCGGCTGGAACCCGAAGATCCCCTCGCCGCCAACCAACTTGCCCTCGCGCTCCGTCAACAAAATCGGATGCAGGAAAATTTGGAGCAACTCCGCGGGATGCTCGCCCGCGACCCCGACAATCCGCTCACCCATGCGAGCGCCGGTTGGTCAGCCCTCCAACTCGGCAATGTGGAGGAGGCGGACGGCCAATTTCTCGAGGCCCTCCGGCTTGATCCTGACAATGAATCTGCCCGGGCCGGCTTAATGAGTTCCTATCGTTCTCGGACCCCGTTTTACCGTTCTTACCTCCGGTATTGTTTTGCCATGAGCCGCCTGACCGCCCCCGTGCAGGTCAGTGTCGTGCTCGGCCTCTTTCTCCTCTACCTAGCCGTCCAACGGCTCGCCAACGAAACGCAGTCCCCCGCCATCGTGAAAATCGGCCTGCTCTATTTTGTCGTGATGCTCTGGATTTGGGTCGCAGAGGCGGTAGGAAATTTCTTCATTCTCTGCGATCGCCGTGCGCGCCACTCCCTTCGGCGCTGGGAGAAAATCGAAGCCCTCACCATCGGCAGTGGGGTGCTCATTGGCATCCCCCTGGCTGCGATAGGCTTGCTCGCTTCCCAGCCGATCATCTTTTTCATCGGGCTTACCCTGCTCTGGAGCGCGATTCCCTTTTCTCTCGTCATGACCAACCCCTCGCGGCTTGGTCGTTTAATATTTTTTCTCCTCGGAGTCATCTCCCTTGGGAGCGGGGTGGCGGTGATTCTCATCTTTCAATTTGGCCCGGAAGAAGATCGCCTCATCCTTCCCTCCCTGGTTTTCACCGTCGCCCTTTCCACCCTGGCCTCCACCTGGTTGGGCAATATTCCTGCCTTGCGCCGCCAGTCGACCGCGTGAAAGGGCCGTCCTCCTCCCCTTCCCGCGCTTACACGGCGCTGCTGGTCGGCGTGGCACTCGGCTGCCTTCTCCTGCACGCCGGGATCGTTTGGGCGCTTGACCCTCAAAATCGGTTCGGTCGCAATACCACCGGTCTTTACGACTGGCTCGAACGACTCCAAGCCGCCCGCCACCTCGCGGCTCGGCCCGGTGATGCCGTCTTCTTTTCCAACAGCAAACTTTTCATGCTCGATCCCGCCGGGTTGGAAGGTTTTTCCTGGATTAATGCTGCGTTCGGAGCTGCTTCCATTGAGGAGATTGCGGGTTACGTGGAGGCCTACGTCCATCAGCGCCCGGTCTGCGTCATTGCGGTCGATTTCTGGAGTTTTCAAGCCGACCACCCGCCCTTTGCTGGCGGTCCCGTCCCCCCCCCCGCTGAGCCGACTCCGGTCACCTACCTTCTCGACCGGACCATGCTGCGTCGGGCCGTGACCGGTTGGCTGGCTCATCGACAGGGGAAACCTCCCTTGGTCCGCTTGGAGGGCTACGTTGATCCTGCCGGTTTTCAAGCCCGGTTGAATCGGCTTCTTTCCCATCCCGGCTGGCCAGCTCTGCGGGCAACTCAGGAGGCTGAGACGGATGCGACCTATGCCTTTGACGTCGCCCGTTTCTCGCTGCTCACCGAAATCCGCGATCAACTGGCCCGCCGCGGCGTCCCCTTTCTGCTGGTGTTGCATCCGCAACATCCCGATACCCTGCGTCGGCTCGAACACCCCCATCTGGCGGAGGAATACCGCCGGTTCAGAGCGGCCTTGGAGGCGGCTTTCCCCGATGTCATCGATCTGACCACCGCCCTGCCAGACCCTGCCGACTTCTTTTCCGGTGATCCCCTGCACTACCGTCCGGAGGGGGCGCGGATTCTCTGGAATCATCGGGTCGTTCCGGAAGCCCGTCGCCAGGCTGAACGCGGGGGGTGAAGCCGTTGCGTTCGGAGTGGGAGGGGCGACAGGTAATGCGAAGGGGTAGGCGGTTAGCTCCTGCCCGTTTCGAGAGCGGCCTGATCTTGATTCATCCGGCTTTTCAAGCTCGAATGCCGCGATGTCCGCCCCCAATTTCTTGATTTTCATGACCGACCAGCAGCTTGGCCAGACCGTGCTTCCGGGTGGCCGCCCGCGGGCGCTGACCCCAGTGTTGGACCGCTTCCGCCAGGAGGCCGTCACGTTCCGCAACGCCTATTGTCCTTCTCCTCACTGTTGCCCGTCCCGGACCACCTTTTTCAGTGGTTGGATGCCTTCGCGCCATGGGATTTGGAATAACATTGATGTGGCGAATGCCCTGGGACGCACCCCGCGGCCCGGCACCCCTTTTTGGAGCGAATCGCTTGCTGCTGCCGGTTACGACCTTCGATTTTCGGGCAAATGGCATGTCGACCGGCAAACCGGCCCGGCTGACCACGGGTGGCGCGAACATTTCGTCACGGCCTCTCAACCCGCACCTGGCTCCGACGTCGCCGCCCTTGAACGGCTTGCGCTTGATCAATCCTGGGCTGGTGCTCGCAAATGGACCCCCGACGATTCGCCTGCCGTCCGCCCGCCCGGAGGGATTGTCCGCCCCGGCTATCCCCCTTATCGCCATTATGACATCCGGGAAAATCCGTTCAAAGATGCCGACGTGGTGGAGGCCGCGATCGAAGCGTTGGGGGAGACCGACCGGGATCGGCCCTTTTGCCTTTATGCCGGCACGCTCGGGCCGCATGACCCTTATTTTGTGCCCCAGGCATTTCTTGATCAGACCGCCGACCTGCCGCTCCCAGATTTACCGCCCACTTTTTACGATCCCATGATTGATAAACCGGCGTTATACCGTCGGACTCGGCGCCGGTTTGCGCAGCTCACCGATGAGGAACATCGGCAGGCGCTGCGCCATTACCTCGCATTTTGCCATTACGAAGATGCCTTGTTCGGTCGTCTCCTGGCAGCCCTAGATGCTAGCGGACGGGCCGAGGAGACCGTGGTTGTTTACCTCTCGGACCATGGCGATTACGCCGGGGATCACGGGTTGTGGACCAAGGGGCTGCCCGCCTTCCTTTCCGCTTATCATGTGCCGGCCGTGGTGCGGATGCCCGCCAACCAACGCGATGGAGCGGGCGGGGAAGTTGACGCCTTTGTGAGTCTGGCAGATTTTGCCCCTACTTTTCACGAGCTGGCGGGGGTTCCGATGAGCGGGCCGTGTGATGGATCCAGTCTCCTGCCCTGGCTGCGCGGGGAGACCCCGGCGGAATGGCGGGACACCCTTTATTTCCAGAGCAATGGAAACGAGACGTATGGGATTCAGCGTTGTGTTCTCACCGCCGATTGGATGTTGGTGTTCAACGCCTTCGATGAGGATGAACTCTACCATCTCAAAAGTGATCCCGGCCAAATGCGCAATCTGGCCGATCGGCCCGAGCACGAGCCCGTGAAACGGGAGCTTTACCGCCGTCTATGGGCGTATGCCGAGGCGCACGACGACCATTACAACAACGGCTACATCACCACCGCTCTGGGAGAGTATGGCCCTGGCATTCGCCTGGCCCCGCCCTCCCCCCTTTAAAACAAGGACACCGCACCGAGCTAAGCATCTCATGCACACGCAAGAGGACGAACCGTTGGTCGCCGGCATTGATTTGGGCACTACCAAGGTGGCGCTTGTGATTGCCACGTCCGATGGTCAACCGCTCCACACCGCTTCACGGCCCCACGAAGCCCGGTTGGCCGCACCTCCCGGTCATGCGGAACAGGATGCGGAAAAAATTATCGCGACCGCTTTCGCCTTGTTGGGCGAGCTCCCGGACGAGCTGCGCGTTCGAGTCGCCTCCGTTGGAGTGACCGGGCAAATGCATGGCGTGGTGCAACATGACCGAGCAGGTCGGGTCGTGTCGCCGCTCGTCACTTGGCAGGATCACCGGGAGGCGGGGGAGGGGAATGGCGGTCGGAAAATTCCGGTCGGCTTCGGCCTATTCACCCTGGATTGGTGGGCGCGACGCGGGGAGTTGTGCGGAGAGCGAGCGGCCACGATCCATGGCCTTTTCGCCGCTCGCTTGTGTGGTCGCGACCGAGCCCCGATCGACCCGACCGACTGGCAGGCGTGGGGCGGCGATCCTGTGCCGGAACAGGTGCCGACCCGAATTTTACCCGAACCGGTCGGGCATGGAGCGGGGGTGGGAAGGGTTCGCCACCTTGGTCCTTTACCGCTCGGCATTCCCGTCGCCGCTCCTCTGGGCGACAACCAGGCTTCGCTGCGGGCCACCTTGCGGGAGCCCGACCGAGAGCTGGCCCTGACCATTGGGACCGGCTGCCAGCTGAGTGCCGTTGTCGGGCGTCACGCGCCCATGGGCCAGCTTCCGACCGGAGCTGAAAGGCGTCCTTACGATCTGGAGCACGATCTCTGGGTGGGAGCCCCTCGTGCCGGGGGAGCGGCTTGGGAGTGGTTCGCCCGCACCGTGCGGGGGTGGGTGACGGATTGCGGCGGGCCAACCCCGACCATGGAAGCCGTTTACTCGCAGCTTGACGCGTTGGGAATGGCTACCCATTCGCGGCTTCGTTTCGCCCCCCATCTGGATGGCGAACGTTGGGACTCTACCTTGTCCGCCTCTATTAGTGGTCTTCGATTGGACAATGGGAGTCTGGGCGAACTGGCGGTCGCCATAGCGTCTGGCATCATAGAAAATGCGAAAGCCCTGCTCCCCCCCGGCTGCCTGACCGGCAAAAGGCGGGTTGTCGGCAGTGGAAACGCCCTGAGACGCTCCGCCCTGCTACGGCGGGAAGCCGGACGGGTGTTGGGCCTGCCAATCCAGCTCGGACCGGAGAGGGAAGAGGCGGCTGCCGGAGCGGCCCTGGTCGCGGCGGGCCTCCTTTCAAAGAAAGGCTCGGATGGGAAAACCGCAGATTGAAAGGATTTTT
>CAZSPO010000233.1:0-2367 GCA_964608775.1 uncultured Chthoniobacterales bacterium
GGGTGTGGCCTGGCCGCTCGGGAAGCGATCACCCTGATTTGGTAGGTTGATGCCGAGGTCATCGGAGACGACATCGTCGAATATAACCCAAAGCGAGACGCGCATTCAATTCGGGAAGCAGCGTATTCTCTTGCTGGCCAAAGCAGCGCCGATCTTTCTGTTATAAAATCATTAAGTTTTCATTTACGCTTCCCTCAGCCTTACATATTTCCGCAATTTTTAGCCGTACCCAACCTTGCTTAAGATGTGCGGGATAACTGCGGAAAAACGATCAGAAGGCATTCACGTCCATGTGCCTGCACAGCATAAAAACCGGGGCGTATGTGTTTCCTCAATGGAGAGATCGTGGAGTAGCCAATCCGTTCCGCTCTTTTCCCTGCCTGGTCTTTCACCCCAATGGCTTTTACCCTCATGAGACATGTTTCGGTTGTGCAAATCGCTCTTGCCTTCTTCTGCCTCTGGATGACTGCTGGAAGCATCTACGCCCAATCCGCCCTATGGCAGCCCGTCGAGGAGCATACAATTGCTGTCCCGGCACAGGCCCGGAAAACCATGCCGGATCGATACCAGCTCTTCACCCTGGAGCGGCAAGACCTCCAGGAACGATTGTCCCGGACCACAGACCGGCTCGCGGCTCCGTCAAACCTGCCTCCCGTCTTCGTGGAACTCCCCATGCCAAATGGACAATTGGAAACCTTTCAGGTATATGAGTCCGCAATGATGGCACCCGAATTGGCCGCTAGGTATCCCCTGATTCGCACCTATTCGGGCAAAGGAATCGACGATCCCTCTGCAACGGTTCGAATGGACCTGACCCCCAAGGGCTTTCATGCCATGATCCTTTCGGGCCAAAGGAGCCCGGTCTTCATTGATCCCTATGCCCAGGGAGATTTGGATCACTACCTCAGCTATTATCAAAAAGACTATTCGAGACAACTGTCCTTCCATTGTGAACTTGCGGGCGATCATCTTGGCGATCAGACCGGCCCGGTCTATGATCAGTTCGAGAGCATCCGAGATTGTCAGTTGAGGACCTATCGGCTGGCTATGTCTTGTACCGCTGAATATACCCAGTATCACGGTGGGACCAAGGCAGATGGGCTTGCGGCGATGACGACGACCATGAACCGCGTCAACGCCATTTTTGAGCGGGATTTGGGGGTAACGATGGCCTTCGTTCCCAATATGGATACCCTGATCTTTGTAGATCCCCTGACCGATCCGTTTGATGGGACAGATTTTTCTTTGACCCTCTCTGCGAATCAGTCGCTGATAGACAACCTGATCGGCACGGCAAATTATGACATTGGCCACGTATTGCTCACCCAAACCGGGGGCTCAGCCGTCAGGGGTTCGGTCTGTGATCCCCTCAGCAAAGCGGATGCAGGCTCCGGCAATTCGCTCCCCCTGGGCGATCCGCTGGATGTGGAATTCGTAGCGCATGAAATGGGCCACCAATTTGGGGCCAGCCACACCAACAATGCTTGTAACGCGGCCTTCTTCACCTCGGTAGAACCAGGAAGCGGTTCGACCATCATGAGCCCTATGTCTTGCATGCCAAGCATTCAATTGATCAGCGATCCCTATTTCCATATAGCGACGATCTCCGAAATGGCTAATTATGTTCAGAATGTGGCTAATTGCGCCAGCATCACCACCACGGCCAACAATCTTCCCACGGTAGATGGAGGAGATTCGGTCTATTTCGTGCCCATTTCTACCCCCTTCAAACTGACTGCAGTCGGCAATGACCTGGACGGAGACGCTTTGACCTATTGTTGGGAGCAAATGGACTTGCAGGTGGTTACTCATCCCCCGCTATCGACCCATGAATCCGGACCGATGTTTCGCTCCTTCGAACCCGTAGCGGAGCCTTATCGCTATTTCCCCAGGCTCTCAGACCTGCTGACGGGGACTGCCTACGACTGGGAAAAGCTTCCTTCAGTGAGCAGAGACATGGCTTTTCAGGTTACGGTCCGGGACAATGCCCTGGCTGCCGGCTGTATTGAGACAGATGAGGTAAAACTCGTTTTCTCAGACAAAGCAGGGCCTTTTCTCGTCCATGCCCCATCCGGAGGTAGTGCCTGGTTTCAGGGAGCCACGGAAACGGTGAAATGGGAGGTTGCCAGAACTGATCTGGCACCGATTCATTGCACGCATGTAGACATCTTGCTGTCAATCGACGGGGGGGTTACCTATCCCTTTGTGCTGGCATCTCAGGTGCCCAATGATGGATACCACTTCGTTACCGTTCCGGCTACCCTCAGTACCCAGGCTAGGGTCATGGTGAGAAGTTCAGCCAATGTGTTTTTTAATGTTTCGGATGGGGATTTCACGGTGACAGAAGCTGTTAGCCCAACTTTCGTA
>CAZSPO010000233.1:2377-6091 GCA_964608775.1 uncultured Chthoniobacterales bacterium
ATCTGTGATTCCTTTTGAGGCCGAGCTTTGCATCCATGATAACGCAGTTTTTGCCCTCAGCTATTCAGCGCTTGCAGCCTTCAATGAGCAAGTGAGCCTCAGTGCTGTGGGTTTGCCTGCGGGAGCAAGTGCCAGTTTTTCTCCCAAAGTCTTTACTCCCGGTGCGACCCCAACCATGACCGTTTCTACTTCGGGAACGGTTCAGCCCGGGGCGTATCCCGTTACCATTGTGGCCACTTCCGCTACGGACACCTTTCAACAAACGGTGACGGTGCAGCTGGTAGATGGGCCGCCGCCAGCCAATTCCCTCACTTCGCCTGCCGATGGATCGAGGCGAGTCCCGGTGAAACCCGATTTTTTTTGGATGCCTGTGGACAGTGAGGCGATCATCGAAATTGCCACCAACCCTGGATTTGGGAGCTCCATTGTCCTCTCTTACCCCGTCATTGGCAACCAGTATCGGCCTGACGTTCCGCTGCTGGAAAATACCGTGTACTATTGGCGGGTCCGGGCCATCAACGATTGTGGCGATAGCGAAAACTTGGACGTGTTTTGCTTTCAGACCTTGCAGGAAAGTTGCTCGACGATTGTCAGCGCTGGTGTGCCGGTGAATATCCCTGCTGATCCTTCCACCGCAAGCTCAACCCTTGCCATCTCGCAGAATGATCTGATCACGGATGTGAACATTTCCCTAGACATTGCAACCAGCGCTGCGGGTGGCATTACTGCCGATTTGATTTCGCCTGGAGGAACTACGGTAAATCTCTTTGACCGCCCTCGTTTTCCGAATGGGGGGCCGTTTGGATGTCTCCGGGACAACATCCTGGTGACACTGGATGACGATAGTCCAACCCAACATGCCTGGCTGGAACAAATGTGTGTGTCAGGTGGCAATTATGCGGTTGCCGGAACCTTTCAACCGCTGAGTTCTCTTGCGCAGGTCGAGGGAGAAATTCCTTCGGGAACCTGGACGCTCGCCATCACCAACTCCTCGGGAAACGGGGCCATCGAGGCCTGGTCGATGGACTTATGCACGCAAATCCCAACCGATCCTGCGCCAGACTTGATCAATTTGGGGTTACCCATGCCGTCGCCCGGAACTTCGGAGATCATTACCGCTCCTGTGCTAGAAGCAAGTTCGCCCTTTCGGGTGCCTTCGGAAATCCAGTTCACGATTCTTTCCCTCCCGACCAAAGGAAACCTCGGCATCGGTGGAATGCCCGCGATGGTCGGTTCTACCTTTACCCAGGCGGACGTCTATGATCTGCTCCTGACCTATGCACCGACCAACGCTTCCGCTCAATCGGACTTCTTTGTATTTGATGTCCTGACCCATGGCGGCGGCTGGATTCACGCCGATACCTTCCGAATGTATCCGGATCTTACCCATACCCTTGACGAGACACATGCCGGGCTGGAAATATCCCTCTTCCCCAATCCTACCGCCGATGAAATAACCTGTTTGGTCCAACAGCCAACAGCGGTGCCATTGACCCTGCAGATCCTGGATGTACACGGGCGGCTAGTGAAAAATTGGGAGGTGCAGAAGATCGGCCTGCATTTCGAAACCTCTCTGGATGTTCGCGACTTGGCTGCCGGCCCGTATCTACTATTGATTTCGGACGGACAGCGAATCGGCAGCCAACGGTTTTGGAAACAATGAAAGTAGGGACAGGTCGCGACCTGTCCCTACGATGACCGGTCCCATAACGACCTGTCCCCACAACGACCAATCCCGTGACGACCGATCCCACAACGACCGGTCCCATAATGCCCTGTTCCTTCAACTGATTTTGCTTCCCCACGTGCCGGTGCGCCATCCAGGCTACGTAAAGAGAACATTAATTTTTTCGCTACAGTTGACAGGCTCTCCATTCCATCGCATCTTTGCGATAACATTATGCCTGTAAGCAAAACTATACACTTCAACCAGCGGCAGAACCAGATGGCCGGCATCGCGAAGGCGCTGGCACACCCGGCCCGGATTGCTATTCTGGAAGTCCTGATGGCGCAGGATACCTGTGTTTGCCATGACATTGTTGACCAGTTGCCGCTGGCCCAGGCGACGGTGTCCCAGCATCTCAAGGTGCTCAAGGAAGCGGGGCTAATTCAGGGGACCATCGATCCCCGCCGCTCCTGCTACTGTATTGATCCGGTCGGTTGGACGCTGGCCCGCCAACTGCTTGGCGATTGGATGGCGGGGTATACCTCCCCGGAAGAGCCCTCGTGCTGTGAATAAGGCATTTTGGCCGACCTCCTTTTTTTCCATGCTATTGCTTTTTCACAATGGACCATTTCTTTGCCCCTCTGCAAACATATCTAAAAGCCCTACCCTCCGGGGCCATTCCCGCTGAACGGCAGGATGCCCTATCGCCACTGGCGTCTTTCCTGGCTGAGGAAATCCGGGAATCCGGACAGGCGCAGCTCACCTTCATCTGCACCCACAACTCCCGGCGGAGCCATTTTGGGCAGGTGTGGGCCCGAATCTGGGCTATAGCCTTGGGTCTGGACAAGATTTTCACCTACTCAGGCGGCACCGAAGCGACGGCCTGCCATCCTCATACGCTGCAGGCCCTGGCCGCAGCCGGATTGCGGATAGCGCCCCAATCTGAGGGTTCTAACCCACACTATCTGCTGGATTTTTCCGAAACGCACCCGCCCATCGAGGCATGGTCGAAGGTCTATACTGATCCAGCCAATCCCCAGACAGGCTTCGCTGCGGTGATGACCTGCGATAGTGCCAATGAAGCCTGTCCAGTGGTATTCGGCGCGGCCGGACGGTTTCCTGTTTTGTACGAAGACCCGAAAGCTTTTGATGGCACCCCCCGGGAAAAGGCTGCCTATGCCGAGCGCTGTGCGCAGGTGTCCGCTGAAATGCGATTCGTCATGGAAAGGGTCAGGTCACATGTCTGACCAGAAATGGCTCCTTCCCGCAGTGGGTTTCTTGTTTTTACCTTCTCCATGTTGATCTGATTATGACTGCTCATACAACCACTCTTCCTCCCAGAAAGCGCCTCAGTTTTCTCGACCGCTACCTCACCCTCTGGATTTTCCTGGCTATGGCCGTGGGGGTGGGCATCGGCTACCTCTTTTCCGGCACCCCGGACTTTATCAATCAGTTTTCGGTGGGCACCACCAACATCCCCATCGCCATCGGGCTGATCCTGATGATGTACCCGCCGCTGGCCAAGGTCAACTACGCGCAGTTGCCCAAGGTCTTTCGCAACGTGAAGGTGCTGGGCCTCTCCCTGCTGCTCAACTGGGTGCTGGGCCCCATCCTGATGTTTGCTCTGGCGTTGATCTTCCTGCGCGACTATCCCGACTACATGGTGGGCCTGATCCTGATCGGGCTGGCCCGCTGCATCGCCATGGTGTTGGTCTGGAACGACCTGGCCGAGGGCAGCAAGGAATACGCCGCCGGGCTGGTAGCCCTCAATAGCATCTTCCAGGTTTTTGCCTACAGCTTTTACGCCTGGCTGTTCATCACCAAGCTGCCGCCCCTCTTTGGCTTCGAGGGGGCCATCGTGGACATCAGCATCGGGCTGATCGCCGAGAGTGTGCTCATCTACCTGGGCATTCCTTTCCTGGCGGGCATCCTCTCGCGCGTCTTGCTGGTACGGTGGAAAGGCGAAACCTGGTACCAGGAGACCTTCATCCCGCGCATCTCGCCGCTGACCCTCACGGCGCTGCTCTTCACCATCGTGGTGATGTTTA